>NZ_JBLNNF010000021.1:0-127290 GCF_047784845.1 Pseudomonas sp. NFX98
TCGACCTGGTCGACGACCGACAATTTAAAAGCCAGCGTGTAATCACGCTGACTGCGCTTCGTGCCTGTATCCATTACACCTTCCTGAAAAGAAGTCAGAAGGTGTAAACCTTATTCAGGACGGGACACTCAGCTTAAAAGAAGCATCCTGCGGGGTGCTTTTTTTGTGCCCGCAACTTTATCAGCGATGACTGATTTCCCCGTAGGAGCTGCCGAAGGCTGCGATCTTTTGATCTTGATCTTTTTGAAAACAAAATCAAAAGATCGCAGCCTTCGGCAGCTCCTACAGGGGGGGATTTCGGGTATAAAAAAAGCACCCCGAAGGGTGCTTTCTCTGTCGCGGGAAGCTTAGCGCTTCAGCGAGGCCGGCAGGTGCGGCTGGATCGCCGTCAGTACTGCCTTGAAGCACTTGGTGTTACCGGCAACGATGTGGCCTTTCTCAAGGAAATCGTGACCGCCGGTGAAGTCGCTCACCAAGCCGCCAGCTTCCTGGATCAGCAGGGCGCCTGCAGCCATGTCCCACTCGGACAGGCCCGACTCCCAGAAGGCGTCGAAGCGGCCGGCAGCCACGTAGGCCAGGTCCAGGCTCGCCGAGCCAGCGCGGCGGATGCCGGCAGTCTGGCCAACCAGGGCGCGGAACATGCCCAGGTAGTTGTCGAGGTTGTCCATCTGGTCGTCACGGAACGGGAAGCCGGTACCCAGCAGGGCGCCGTCGAGGCTGGTGCGACCGCTGACGCGCAGGCGACGACCGTTCAGTTGAGCGCCGCGACCACGGCTGGCGGTGAATTCTTCCTGGCGAACCGGGTCCAGAACAACAGCGTGCTCAAGACGACCGCGGTATTTGCAGGCGATGCTGACAGCGAAGTGAGGAATGCCGCGCAGGAAGTTGGTGGTGCCGTCCAGCGGATCGATGATCCACAGGTACTCTTCGCCTTCGATGCCGGTGCCGGCGTGCAGGCCGGTTTCTTCACCGCGGATCGAGTGATTCGGGTAAGCCTTGCGCAGGGCGTCGATGATTTTCTGTTCAGCGGCGCGATCCACCTCGGATACATAATCCTTGGCGTCTTTTTCGTCGACCTTGATGGTATCCAGGCGCTCGATGGAGCGGAAGATCAATTCACTGGCGCTGCGGGCGGCGCGCAGCGCGATATTCAGCATGGGCTGCATGGATGTGTCACCTAAGGTTGTTAAAGAAAGCCGGGCATTCTATCAGAAAGTTT
Organism: Pseudomonas sp. NFX98; assembly: GCF_047784845.1. Lineage (NCBI taxonomy): Bacteria > Pseudomonadati > Pseudomonadota > Gammaproteobacteria > Pseudomonadales > Pseudomonadaceae > Pseudomonas > Pseudomonas sp. NFX98. The sequence continues at coordinate 1,220 of NZ_JBLNNF010000021.1, forward strand.
CTACAGGAGAAGGACGACGTTCGCTTTCATGGCTTAACGGTAGCTAGCGCTGTAAGATTCCGCTCCCGATTATCGTGTTCGAGAGCGCCTCCCTTGCTGCAAAACATTCGTGTCGTCCTGGTCAATACCAGCCATCCGGGCAATATCGGCGGGGCTGCGCGTGCCATGAAGAACATGGGCCTGTCGCGGCTGGTGCTGGTCGAGCCTCGTCTGTTCCCGCATCACGAAGCCGATGCTCGCGCTTCCGGTGCCGGTGACATCCTTGAAAACGCGCAAGTCGTCGCCACCTTGGAAGATGCCTTGGTCGGCTGCAACCTGGTGCTCGGCACCAGCGCTCGCGACCGCCGCATTCCCTGGCCATTGCTCGATCCCCGCGAATGCGGAACGAAGGTGGTCGAGGAAGCCGGGCAGGGCGCGGAAATCGCCCTGGTGTTCGGTCGTGAAGATTCCGGCCTGACCAACGAAGAGCTGCAGCGATGTCATTATCACGTGCACATCCCATCAGACCCTGAGTTCAGTTCGCTGAACCTTGGGGCAGCGGTGCAGGTGTTGAGTTATGAAGTGCGCATGTCCTGGCTCGCGGCCCAAGGCCAGCCGAGCAAGGTCGAGAAGGAAGAAGTGGCCTCGGTCAAAAGCGCTGAGCTGGCGACCATGGACGAGCTGGAACGATACTATGAGCACCTGGAGCAGACTCTGGTGGCCATCGAATTCCTCGATCCGGAAAAGCCACGGCACCTGATGGCGCGCCTGCGCCGGTTGTACGGACGCAGCTCGGTCAGCCGGGCGGAAATGAATATATTGCGTGGCATCCTCACGGAAACCCAAAAAGCGGCCCGTGGTGAGCTTCTTAAGCGGAAGGATTAATGATGTTTGAGCGTTTGCGTGAAGATATCCAAAGTGTTTTCCATCGTGACCCGGCGGCGCGTAACGCTTTTGAAGTCCTGACTTGCTATCCGGGCATGCACGCCATCTGGATTCACCGTTTATCCGGGGTGCTGTGGCGCGCGGACTTGAAATGGCTAGCGCGGCTGGTGTCGAATTTCGGCCGCTGGTTGACCGGGATCGAAATTCATCCGGGTGCCAAAGTCGGTCGGCGCTTCTTCATTGACCATGGCATGGGCATCGTCATCGGTGAGACCGCCGAAATCGGCGACGACGTGACCATCTATCAGGGCGTGACTCTGGGCGGCACCAGCTGGAACAAGGGCAAGCGTCACCCGACGCTGGGCGATGGTGTTGTGGTCGGTGCGGGCGCGAAGGTGCTCGGCCCGTTCACGGTCGGTGCCGGGGCCAAGGTCGGTTCCAATGCCGTTGTGACCAAAGAAGTGCCGCCGGGCGCCACTGTGGTGGGTATTCCTGGACGGATTATCGTCAAGCCTGATGTCGAGCTGGACGCTAAACGCAAGGCCATGGCCGAGAAGATCGGTTTTGATGCCTACGGCGTGACCGAAGACATGCCGGACCCGGTGGCTCGCGCCATTAACCAGTTGCTCGATCACTTGCAGGCGGTCGATGGGCGTTTGGAGGGGATGTGCGGGGCGTTGAAGGATCTGGGCAGTAATTACTGTGCGAAAGATTTGCCTGAACTGCGTGAAGAAGACTTCGCCTGCGTAAAAGACAAAGACGAAAGCAAGGCCGGTTGATGCCTCTGTAGGAGCTGCCGAAGGCTGCGATCTGTTGATTTTGTTCTTTTAAAGGCGAAGATCAAAAGATCGCAGCCTTCGGCAGCTCCTACAGGGGCCGCATTCAGGTAGGTGCGGTACGCCGACCGGTGTGCCATTACGCCGCAGATCCTGCTATGATGCGGCCGCTCTTTTGCGGGTAAACCTGACTAAAGTACTAGGTCTTATAGTTGACTTAAATACTCGGGAATTGCATACTCGCCCCATTCCGAACTCCGTGGTAATTGTCCATGCGACTGACTACAAAAGGCCGATACGCCGTGACCGCCATGCTCGATCTGGCGTTGCACGCGCAGCACGGGCCCGTGTCCCTGGCCGATATCTCCGAGCGCCAAGGCATCTCCCTGTCCTACCTCGAACAGCTTTTCGCCAAGCTGCGCCGCAGCAACCTGGTATCCAGCGTTCGCGGTCCAGGCGGCGGTTACCAGCTGTCTCGCGACATGCAGGGTATCCAGGTTGCCCAGGTGATCGATGCGGTGAACGAATCGGTCGATGCAACCAAATGCCAGGGCCAGGGTGATTGCCATCAAGGCGATACCTGTCTGACCCACCACTTGTGGTGCGATCTGAGCCTGCAGATTCACGAATTTCTGAGCGGTATCAGCTTGGCTGACCTTGTGACTCGCCGTGAGGTGCAAGAAGTAGCCCAGCGTCAGGATCAACGCCGTTGCAACAGCAAGGCGCCACGCCTGGACAAGATTGAAGCGTCCGCCGTCGAATGACAGCCACAGAGCTAACGGCACGCCAGCCAGCCTGATTTAGGAGATAGTCCATGAAATTGCCGATTTACCTTGATTACTCTGCGACTACCCCGGTTGATCCGCGTGTCGCGCAAAAGATGAGTGAATGCCTGCTGGTCGACGGAAACTTCGGTAACCCGGCGTCCCGTTCCCACGTGTTCGGCTGGAAAGCTGAAGAGTCCGTCGAAAACGCCCGTCGTCAGGTGGCCGATCTGGTCAACGCCGATCCGCGTGAAATCGTCTGGACCTCCGGCGCCACCGAGTCCGACAACTTGGCAATCAAGGGTGCGGCACATTTCTATGCCACCAAAGGCAAGCACCTGATCACCACCAAGATTGAGCACAAGGCTGTCCTCGACACCATGCGCCAACTGGAACGTGAAGGTTTTGAAGTGACCTACATCGAGCCTCGTACCGACGGCTTGGTAACTCCAGAGATGATCGAAGCCGAACTGCGCGACGACACCATCCTGGTTTCGGTCATGCACGTGAACAACGAAATCGGCACCGTCAACGACATCGCCGCGATCGGCGAGCTGCTGCGTTCCAAGGGCATCCTGTTCCACGTCGACGCCGCTCAGTCCACCGGCAAGGTCGAGATCGACCTGCAGAAGCTGAAAGTCGACATGATGTCTTTCTCTGCCCACAAGACCTACGGTCCTAAAGGTATTGGCGCCCTGTACGTAAGCCGCAAGCCGCGCGTACGTATCGAAGCGACCATGCACGGTGGCGGTCACGAGCGCGGCATGCGTTCCGGTACCCTGGCCACTCACCAGATCGTCGGCATGGGTGAAGCTTTCCGTGTAGCCAAGGAAGACATGGCTGCCGAGAACGTCCGTATCAAGGCTTTGAGCGACCGTTTCTACAAGCAGGTCGAGCATCTGGAAGAGCTGTACGTCAACGGCAGCCTGACCGCCCGCGTTCCGCACAACCTGAACCTGAGCTTCAACTACGTTGAAGGCGAGTCGCTGATCATGGCGCTCAAGGATCTGGCGGTTTCGTCCGGTTCGGCTTGCACCTCGGCATCCCTGGAGCCTTCGTACGTACTGCGCGCCCTGGGCCGCAACGACGAACTGGCGCACAGCTCGATCCGCTTCACCTTCGGCCGCTTCACCACCGAAGAAGAAATCGATTACGCCGCGCAGAAAGTTTGCGAGGCCGTTACCAAGCTGCGCGCTCTGTCGCCGCTGTGGGACATGTACAAAGACGGCGTCGATATCTCGAAAATCGAGTGGGCGGCACACTAACTATAGAAGCCGCCGGATACAGGTCCTGTAGCAGCGCGGCGGTAAACGCAGCGCAACTACAGGGTCTCAAGAGCGGCCCTGATGAGTGAGGATTGAGAATCATGGCTTACAGCGAAAAGGTCATCGACCACTACGAAAACCCGCGCAACGTCGGCAAGATGGACGCGGAAGATCCTGATGTCGGCACCGGCATGGTCGGCGCTCCGGCTTGCGGCGACGTTATGCGCCTGCAGATCAAGGTCAACGACGCCGGCATCATCGAAGATGCCAAGTTCAAGACCTACGGCTGCGGTTCGGCTATCGCTTCCAGCTCCCTCGCCACCGAGTGGATGAAGGGCAAGACCCTGGACGAAGCGGAAACCATCAAGAACACTCAGCTGGCTGAAGAACTGGCCCTGCCGCCAGTGAAAATTCACTGCTCGGTACTCGCTGAAGACGCTATCAAAGCGGCCGTTCGCGACTACAAGCAGAAGAAAGGCTTGATCTGATTTTTGGCGACGAGTAAGGAGTCACCGATGGCTATCAGCATGACAGAAGCGGCTGCTCGACACGTGCGGCGCTCCCTCGACGGGCGCGGCAAAGGTGAAGGGATTCGTCTGGGTGTTCGCACCACAGGCTGTTCCGGCCTTGCCTACGTGCTGGAGTTTGTCGACGAGGTGGTCGCAGAGGACCAGGTGTTCGAAAGTCACGGCGAAAAAGTGATTATCGACCCGAAAAGCCTGGCCTACCTGGACGGCACCGAGCTCGATTTCGTCAAGGAAGGGTTGAACGAAGGCTTCAAGTTCAACAACCCCAACGTACGCGGTGAATGTGGCTGCGGCGAAAGCTTCAACATCTGAGGCTTGTCGTGGGTACTCCTTGTCATTTCGCTTTATTTGAGCTGCAACCGAGTTTCGATCTGGACCTCGACCAGCTGGCTACGCGCTACCGTGAGTTGGCGCGCAGTGTTCATCCGGACCGCTTTGCCGACGCTTCCCAGAGTGAGCAGCGGCTGGCGCTAGAGCAATCCGCGAGCCTCAACGAGGCCTACCAGACGCTCAAGAACCCACCCAAGCGCGCGCGTTACCTGCTCGCCTTGAATGGTGGCGAGCTGCCGCTGGAGGTCACGGTGCATGATCCGGAGTTTCTTCTGCAACAGATGGAGTTGCGTGAAGAGCTCGAAGACCTGCAGGACAGCGCCGACCTCAAGGGCGTTGCCGTCTTCAAGCGTCGCCTGAAGGCTGCCCAGGATGAACTGAACCAAAGCTTCGCAGCTTGCTGGAACGATGCCGCGCAACGCGAAAAGGCCGAACGCCTGATGCGGCGCATGCAGTTCCTCGACAAGCTCACCTACGAAGTGCGCCAGTTAGAAGAGCGCCTCGACGATTAACCCAGTGCCGCTCCGGTCGCACGCCTGATATACAGATAAGTCCTGATAACGATGGCCCTACTGCAGATCGCCGAACCCGGCCAAAGTCCTCAACCGCACCAGCGTCGTCTGGCTGTGGGGATCGACTTGGGCACTACCAATTCGCTGGTCGCTGCATTGCGCAGTGGTCTTTCCGAGCCGCTTGCCGACGCAGAAGGGCGGGTCATCCTGCCGTCTGCCGTGCGCTATCACGCTGATCGCGTCGAGGTTGGCGAATCCGCCAAACTGGCTGCCGCTACCGATCCCTTGAACACCGTGCTGTCGGTCAAGCGATTGATGGGTCGTGGTCTGTCCGACGTCAAGCAATTGGGCGACCAACTGCCATACCGCTTCGTCGGTGGCGAGTCGCACATGCCGTTCATCGAGACGATCCAGGGCCCGAAAAGCCCGGTCGAAGTCTCCGCCGATATCCTTAAGGTCCTGCGCCAGCGCGCTGAAGCGACCTTGGGTGGCGAATTGGTCGGCGCGGTGATCACCGTTCCGGCCTATTTCGATGACGCTCAGCGTCAAGCCACCAAGGATGCGGCTAAACTGGCTGGTCTGAACGTGCTGCGCTTGCTCAATGAGCCGACCGCAGCCGCTGTGGCTTATGGTCTGGATCAACACGCCGAAGGCCTGGTCGCCATTTATGACCTGGGCGGCGGCACCTTCGATATTTCGATTCTGCGCCTGACCGGCGGTGTCTTCGAAGTTCTGGCTACCGGTGGCGATAGCGCCCTGGGCGGCGATGACTTCGACCATGCCATTGCTGGCTGGATCATTGAGAGCGCGGGCCTGTCCGCCGATCTCGATCCGGGCGCGCAGCGTCAACTGCTGCAAACCGCCTGTGCGGCCAAAGAAGCGCTGACCAATACCGCGTCGGTCGAAGTGGCCCACGGCAACTGGAAAGCCGAGCTGACCCGCGAAGCCTTCGATGCGCTGATCGAGCCGATGGTCGCGCGCAGCCTGAAAGCCTGCCGCCGCGCTGTTCGCGATTCCGGTGTCGAGCTGGAAGACGTGCACGCCGTGGTCATGGTCGGTGGTTCGACTCGCGTGCCTCGTGTTCGCGAAGCTGTCGCCGAAGCTTTCGGTCGCCAGCCGCTGACTGAAATCGACCCGGATCAAGTGGTAGCCATTGGTGCTGCGATCCAGGCTGATACCCTGGCGGGCAACAAGCGCGATGGCGATGAATTGCTGCTGCTGGACGTGATTCCGTTGTCCCTGGGGCTGGAAACCATGGGCGGCTTGATGGAGAAGGTGATTCCGCGCAACACCACCATCCCCGTCGCCCGCGCCCAGGACTTCACCACCTATAAAGACGGCCAGTCGGCCATGGCGATCCACGTGTTGCAGGGCGAGCGCGAGCTGATCAGCGACTGCCGCTCCCTGGCGCGCTTCGAATTGCGCGGCATTCCGGCGATGGTTGCCGGTGCGGCGAAGATTCGCGTGACCTTCCAGGTCGATGCCGACGGTCTGCTCAGTGTTTCCGCCCGCGAGCTGGGTTCGGGCGTCGAGGCCAGCATCCAGGTCAAGCCGTCCTACGGCCTGACCGACGGCGAAATCGCCAAGATGCTCAAGGACTCGTTCCAGCACGCCAACGACGACAAGGTTGCCCGCGTATTGCGCGAGCAGCAGGTCGATGCCCAGCGTCTGGTTGAGGCCGTGCAAGCGGCTCTTGAAGTCGATGGCGAGCGCTTGCTTGACGCAGAAGAGCGCATGGTCATCGACATGCAGGTGCAGGAATTGACCGAACTGATGAAAGGCACCGATGGTTTCGCCATCGAGCAGCAGACCAAGCGTCTGTCGCAAGTGACCGATGCTTTTGCCGCCCGTCGTATGGATTCGACCGTGAAAGCCGCTTTGGCGGGCCGCAACCTGAATGAGATTGAGGAATAACGATGCCGCAGGTCATTTTTCTGCCACACGAGAAGTTCTGCCCTGAAGGCATGGTTGTTGAGGCCGAAACCGGCACCTCAATCCTTGAGCTGGCCCACGAACACCACATCGAGATGGAAAGTGCGTGCGGCGGCGTCTGCGCCTGCACCACTTGCCACTGCATCATCCGCGAGGGTTTCGACTCGCTGGAAGAGGCCGACGAGCTGGAAGAAGACTACCTTGATAAGGCCTGGGGCCTTGAGCGTGAGTCGCGTCTGGGCTGCCAGGCCAAGGTCGGTACCGAAGACCTGACCGTCGAGATTCCGAAATATTCGCTTAACCATGCGGCCGAAGCGCCGCACTGACTGGTAAGACTGTCATGAGCTACGGTTGGAATGATGTTCAACGCATTGCAGAAGAATTGGCCGAGGCCAAGCCGGGCGTAGACCCGTTTTCTGTCAATTTCGTCGATCTGCAGCAATGGATCAAAGAGCTGCCGGATTTCGACAATACCTCTGGTCGTGTTGGCGAGAAGGTCTTGGAGGCGGTTCAGACGCTCTGGGCCGAAGAACTGGACTGATCGTCCTTGCAGGTTAGGCAATACCCAAGAACCCGCGTATAATTCGCGGGTTTAATTTTTCGCAAATTACCGTTTCTGGAGTTACACCATGGCTGTTCAACGTACTTTCTCCATCATCAAGCCTGACGCAGTTGCAAAAAACGTTATCGGCGAGATCACCACTCGTTTCGAAAAAGCTGGCCTGCGCGTTGTAGCTTCGAAACTGAAGCAACTGTCCAAAGCTGAAGCTGAAGGCTTCTACGCTGAGCACAGCGCTCGTGGTTTCTTCGGCGACCTGGTTGCTTTCATGATCTCCGGTCCGGTTGTCGTTCAGGTTCTGGAAGGCGAAAACGCTATCGCTCTGAACCGTGAGCTGATGGGCGCTACCAACCCTAAAGAAGCTGCTGCCGGCACCATCCGTGCTGACTTCGCTGATTCCATCGACGCCAACGCTGTACACGGTTCGGACTCCGAAGCCGCTGCTGCTCGCGAAATCTCGTACTTCTTCGCAGCTACTGAAGTAACCACTCGCTAAGCATTGGCTTAAGAGTGAAGGTGAATCCATGACTACATCGACTGTAAAAACTAACCTGCTGGGTCTGACTCAACAGGAAATGGAAAAATTCTTCGACTCAATCGGGGAGAAGCGTTTCCGTGCCGGTCAGGTAATGAAATGGATTCACCACTTTGGCGTCGATGATTTCGACGCCATGACGAACGTCAGCAAAGCCTTGCGCGAGAAGCTCAAGGCTGTTGCTGAGGTCCGTGGTCCGGAAGTGGTCAGCGAGGACATCTCCAGCGACGGCACCCGTAAGTGGGTGGTGCGCGTGGCGTCCGGCAGCTGCGTCGAGACCGTATACATTCCCCAGGGCAAACGCGGCACCTTGTGCGTTTCGTCCCAGGCAGGCTGTGCCCTGGATTGCAGTTTCTGCTCCACCGGCAAGCAAGGCTTCAATAGCAACCTTACCGCCGCCGAAGTCATCGGCCAGGTGTGGATTGCCAACAAATCCTTTGGCAGCGTCCCGGCAACCGTCGACCGTGCCATCACCAACGTGGTGATGATGGGCATGGGTGAGCCGCTGCTGAACTTCGACAACGTCATCGCGGCCATGCACCTGATGATGGACGACCTGGGCTACGGCATTTCCAAGCGCCGCGTGACCCTGTCGACCTCCGGCGTGGTGCCGATGATCGATGAGCTGTCCAAGCACATCGACGTCTCCCTGGCGTTGTCCCTGCACGCACCGAATGACGCATTGCGTAACCAATTGGTGCCGATCAACAAGAAATATCCGCTTAAGATGCTGCTCGAGTCGTGCCAGCGCTACATGTCGTCCCTGGGCGAAAAGCGCGTGCTGACCATCGAGTACACCTTGCTCAAAGACGTGAACGACAAGGTCGAGCACGCCGTGGAAATGATCGAGCTGCTCAAGAACATACCGTGCAAGATCAACCTGATTCCGTTCAACCCGTTCCCGCACTCCGGGTACGAGCGGCCTAGCAACAACGCCATTCGTCGGTTCCAGGATCAGCTTCATCACGCTGGCTTCAACGTCACTGTCCGCACCACCCGTGGTGAAGACATCGATGCAGCCTGTGGTCAACTGGTAGGGCAGGTGCTGGATCGCACCCGTCGCAGCGAACGTTATATCGCCGTGCGTGAACTGAACGCCGAAAACGATGTAGCGCAAAACGCCGCGAAATAACCAAGAGAGGATCTCTATGTCCCTGCGCTTTGCGCTGCTTTTGCTGTTGGCCAGCCTGTGTGCTGGCTGCGTGCTTTCGGGCGATTACAACCCGATGAAGACCAGCAAGGGCCGTGATGAAGCGCGGGTGGCCTATGTGCAGCTCGGTATCGGTTATCTGCAACAAGGCATGACCGAACGCGCCAAAGTCCCCTTGAAGAAAGCGCTGGAGCTCGACAGCTCCGACCCTGACGCCAACGCGGCGCTGGGGTTGGTGTTCCAGGCAGAGATGGAGCCGGAACTGGCTGACGAGCATTTTCGCAAGGCACTGTCTTCCCGTCCCGCCGACGCGCGTATCCTCAACAATTACGGCAGTTTTCTGTTCGAGCAAAAACGTTACAAGGAAGCCTACGAGCGCTTTGAGCAGGCCGCCGCCGATACGCTGTATCCTGAGCGTTCGCGAGTGTTCGAGAACCTTGGCATGACCGCTTCAATGCTTGGCCAGCGTGATCTGGCTCAGCAGCAACTGGAAAAAGCCCTGCGTTTGAACCGCCAACAACCACGCGCATTGCTGGAAATGGCTGAGTTGTCTTACGAAGACAGGCATTATGTGCCCGCGCGTGACTATTACGACCGTTTTAGCCTGCTCACCGAGCAAAATGCACGTAGTCTATTGCTCGGCGTTCGGCTGGCAAAAGTGTTTGAAGATCGCGACAAGGCAGCCAGTTTTGGCCTGCAATTAAAACGACTCTATCCCGGTACACCGGAATATCAGCAATACCTGTCGGAGCAATGATGAAAGCGGCGCATCCCGAAGTTGTAGCAGCGAATCGCGTTAACCCCGGTGAGACCTTGCGCCAGGCCCGCGAAAGCAATGGCTGGTCGCTGGCCGAAGTGGCCCTCAAGCTCAACCTCACCACCACTTCCCTGAGCAATCTGGAAGCCGGTGCGTTCGACAAGCTGCCTGGGCATACCTTTGCTCGCGGTTACATTCGCGCCTATGCCAAATTGCTCGGCATGGATCAGGCCGTTCTGGTTCAGCAATTCGATCAATCCACCGGCACCGACTCCCAGGGCAGCAGTGTGCATAGCCTGGGTCGCATCGAAGAGCCGGTACGGGTTTCCCACACTATTTTGCGTATCGTCAGCCTGTTGTTGCTGGTGGCAGTGATTGGCGGCGGTTTTGTCTGGTGGCAGGATCAAACCTCGCTGCGTACCAAAGACCTGATCGGTCTGACTCCGGAACACGTTGAAGTCGAAGGTGCCGACGGTACGACCCAGATTCATCCGCTGGACGAGCCGGAAGACCAGGCTGTCGCGGAAGGTCAGACCGAAGGCGCCACTGCGCTTGCATTGCCTCAGGCCGAGACTTCGGCTGAAGCATCGGCCGAAACACCAGCGACCGCGCCGACTGCCGCACCTGTCGCGCCAACCACCCCGGCACCTGCTGCGCCAGTTCACAGCACTGCCCCGGTTGTCGCGACTCCGGCGACTCCAGCTCCGGCAGTGCCTGCCGTCCCGGCTCCGGTTGTGACTGCTCCTGTTGCCCCGAGCGCAGCGGCTCCAGCCCCGGTGGCTGCCGCTCCGACTGCCGGTCAAGGCCAGGTTCAACTGCAATTCACCGCTGATTGCTGGACGCAAGTCACCGACGGCAGCGGCAAGGTGCTGTTCAGTGGTCTCAAGCGCAAGGGCGATAGCCTTTCCGTCAACGGCAAGCCACCGTTCGCCGTCCGCCTGGGCTTCGCCCGTGGCGCGCAGGTCAGCTACAACGGTCAGTCGGTTGATGTAGCTCCGTTCACCAGTGGCGAGACTGCTCGCCTGAAGTTGGGTCAATAAGTCATGCACGGCGAATCTCCAATCAAACGACGCGAATCGCGCAAGATCTGGGTCGGTAACGTGCCTGTTGGCGGCGATGCGCCTATCGCTGTGCAGAGCATGACCAACAGCGACACCAATGATGTCGCGGCCACCGTTGCGCAGATCAATCGTCTGGAAGCGGCCGGCGTCGATATCGTTCGGGTTTCCGTACCGGACATGGACGCTGCCGAAGCGTTCGGCAAGATCAAGCAACTGGTCAAAGTGCCGTTGGTTGCCGACATCCATTTCGATTACAAGATCGCCTTGCGCGTCGCCGAACTGGGTGTCGACTGCCTGCGGATCAACCCGGGCAACATCGGTCGTGAAGACCGCGTGCGCGCGGTGGTCGATGCCGCCCGTGATCGCGGGATTCCGATCCGTATCGGCGTGAACGCCGGCTCCCTGGAAAAAGACCTGCAAAAGAAATACGGCGAGCCGACACCGGCCGCGCTGGTCGAATCGGCCCTGCGCCACGTCGAGCACCTTGAGCGCCTGAACTTCCAGGACTTCAAGGTCAGCGTGAAAGCCTCCGACGTGTTCATGGCCGTCGAAGCCTACCGCCTGCTGGCGAAAGAAATCGTCCAGCCGCTGCACCTGGGTATCACCGAAGCCGGTGGTTTGCGTTCCGGCACAGTGAAATCTGCCGTGGGCCTCGGTATGCTGCTCGCCGAAGGGATTGGCGATACTATCCGCATCTCATTGGCGGCCGACCCGGTCGAGGAAGTGAAAGTCGGCTACGACATTCTCAAATCCCTGCACCTGCGTTCCCGTGGCATCAACTTCATCGCCTGCCCGAGCTGCTCGCGGCAGAACTTCGATGTGGTCAAGACCATGAACGAGCTGGAAGGGCGCCTCGAAGACCTGCTGGTTCCGCTGGATGTTGCGGTGATTGGCTGTGTGGTCAACGGCCCGGGTGAAGCCAAGGAAGCCCATATCGGCTTGACCGGCGGCACGCCCAACCTGATTTACATCGATGGCAAGCCGTCGCAGAAACTGACGAATGACAATCTGGTGGATGAGCTTGAACGCTTGATCCGCCAGAAAGCGGCCGAGAAGGTCGAAGCTGACGCTGCGGTTATTGCGCGCGGCTGATACTGACTGAAGCGCCGAACGAATTTAAGGATTTAAAGTGAGCAAGTCTCTGCAAGCCATTCGTGGCATGAACGACATCCTGCCCGAACAGACTCCCCTGTGGCGTCATTTCGAAGGCACCGTTTCGCGTCTGCTCGATAACTACGGTTACAAGCAGATCCGCATGCCGATCGTCGAGTTCACCGAGCTGTTCAAGCGCTCCATCGGTGAAGTGACCGACATCGTCGAAAAAGAGATGTACACCTTCGATGACCGCAACGGCGATTCCCTGACCCTGCGTCCTGAAGGCACGGCCGCCTGCGTGCGCGCAGTGCTCGAGCACGGCATCACCGGCGGTGGCCAGGTGCAGAAACTTTGGTACATCGGTCCGATGTTCCGCCACGAGCGTCCGCAGAAAGGCCGTTATCGCCAGTTCCACCAGATCGGTGTCGAAGTGTTCAACCTCGACGGTCCGGACATCGACGCCGAACTGATCGTGTTGACCTGGCGCCTGTGGGGCGAGCTGGGCATCCGTGATGCGGTCAAGCTCGAACTCAACAGCCTGGGCACCAGCGAATCCCGTGGTCGTTATCGCGAAGCACTGGTCGAGTTCCTGTCCGGTCACCTGGACAAGCTGGACGAAGACAGCCAGCGCCGCCTGAAGACCAACCCGTTGCGCGTCCTGGACACCAAGAACGCCGACACACAGGCGATTCTGGTCGATGCGCCGAAAATGGCCGACTACCTCGACGAAGAGTCCCGCGTGCACTTCGAGGGCCTCAAGGCTCGCCTGGACGCCGCCGGCATTCCTTACGTGATCAACCCGAAGCTGGTTCGCGGGCTGGATTACTACAGCAAGACCGTTTTCGAATGGGTCACCGACAAACTTGGCGCCCAGGGCACCGTGTGTGCCGGTGGTCGTTACGACGGCCTGGTCGAGCAGATGGGCGGCAAGCCTACGGCGGGCGTCGGTTTCGCCATGGGCATTGAGCGTCTGGTGTTGCTGCTGGAAACCCTGGAGCAGATCCCGGAAGAGATCTCCCGTCAGGTCGACGTGTACCTCTGCGCTTTCGGTGAAGCAGCCGAGTTGGCCGGTCTGGCCCTGGCCGAGCGTGTACGCGATCAATTACCCAACCTGCGTCTGCAAGTGAATGCCGGCGCCGGCAGCTTCAAAAGCCAGTTCAAGAAAGCCGACAAGAGCGGTGCGCTGTATGCACTGATCCTCGGTGACGACGAGATGGCCCAGCAAGTGGTAGGTTTCAAACCCCTGCGTGGCCAGGGCGAACAACAAAGCATTGCCTGGGATGCGCTTGCCGCTCACCTGGCCACCTGCGTCGTGCAGGGTTGAAGCTGTCTTAAACAGCCGAATTAGCGATTAAGGAGTATTGGGGTGTCGAGTACCGAAGACGAAAATTTGGCGGATTTGAAGGATTGGTGGTCACGCAACGGCAAGCCCCTGGTCACTGGTGGCCTGTTGGCGCTGGTCATCGTGTTCGGCTGGCAGGCGTTCCAGAAATATCAGAGCAACCAGTCGCAAGGCGCCTCGGTGCTCTATCAGCAATTGCTGGAAACCACGCTGACGCCTGACGGCAAGCCAGATGCGGCCCGTGTTTCGGACCTCGCCGGCAAGCTCAACAGCGAGTTCGGCGGTAGCGCCTACGCGCAGTACGGCAGCCTGTTCGTGGCGAAAGTCGCCGTCGATAGCGGCAAGCTCGATGACGCAGCCAGCGAATTGAAAGCCATCGTTGCCAAGCCAGCCAACCCTGCGCTGGGCGAAATCGCTCGTCAGCGTCTGGCGCAGGTACTGGCCGCGCAGAACAAGACCGATGAAGCCCTGAAACTGCTTGAAGGCGATGCCGACAAGGCATTCCTGGCGACTCGTGAAGAACTCAAGGGCGACCTGCTGGTGCAGCTGGGCCGTACCGATGAGGCACACGCGGCGTATCAAAAAGCCAAGGCGGCACTGTCGGATGAAGCGGCGGTCGGTGGCCTACAAATCAAGCTGGACGACCTGGCCAAAGGGGATGCGTGACGTGATCCGTTGGAAACATGCAGCATTGCTGGCTCTGGCCATTTTGGCCGCGGGTTGCAGCAGCAACAGCAAGAAAGAATTGCCACCGGCCGAGTTGACCGACTTTAAAGAAGAAGTGGTCCTGCAAAAGCAGTGGAGTCGTTCGATCGGTGACGGTCAGGGCGAAACCTACAACATGCTGGTTCCGGCGATCGATGGCGATACCATCTACGCCGCCGATGTGACCGGTGTGGTGATGGCGCTGGATCGCAGCAACGGCGACGTCAAGTGGAAGAAAGATCTCGAACTGCCTGTTTCCGGCGCCGTTGGCGTGGGTTACGGTCTGCTGACGATCGGTACGATCAAGGGTGAAATCGTTGCCTTGGACGCCATCAACGGCGAAGAGAAATGGCGCGCTCGCGTGTCCAGTGAAGTCCTCGCACCACCGGCCAACAACGGTGATGTGGTTGTGGTTCAGACCCAGGACGATCGTCTGATCGGTCTGGATGCCGCAACCGGCAACCAGCGCTGGTTGTATGACAGCACCCCTGCGGTGCTGACCCTGCGCGGCACCAGTGCGCCGATCGTCACCAACCGCCTCGCGGTGGCTGGCCTGTCGACCGGTAAAGTGGTCGCTCTCGATATTTCCAACGGCGTGCCGGTGTGGGAACAGCGTGTAGCGATCCCGCAAGGTCGTTCGGAGCTGGAGCGTGTGGTCGACATCGACGGCGGCCTGCTGCTGTCCGGCGAGACGATTTATGTCGCGAGCTATCAGGGTCGCGTTGCGGCGCTGGACCTGCAAAGCGGTCGCCAGTTGTGGCAGCGTGATGCTTCCAGCTACGCCGGTGTCGCCCAGGGTTTCGGCAGCGTCTACGTGAGCCTGTCTTCGGGCACCGTTGAAGGCGTCGACGAGCGTTCCACCACAGCTTTGTGGAGCAACGATTCGCTGGCCCGTCGTCAATTGTCGGCTCCGGAAGTGTTCTCCAGCTACGTTGCAGTCGGTGACCTGGAAGGTTACCTGCACCTGTTGAGTCAGGTGGACGGTCGATTCGTCGGCCGCGAGCGCATCGACAGCGACGGCCTGCGTGCCCGTCCGCTGGTGGTGGGTGACACGATTTATGTGTATGGCAACAGCGGCAAACTGGAAGCCCTGACCATCAAGTAACGACTATGCTTGGGTTTTAACCCCAAGCGGCTTCACCGTTTGTAGGACTGTAGGAGCGAGCTTGCTCGCGATGGACGGCAACGATTACGTTGGCGTTCTGGATAAACGCGGTGTCCTTGCGTTTTTCGCGAGCAAGCTCGCTCCTACAAAAAACACACACGGTGATTGTCCCCGAGCACCAGCCGCTGCCTGCAGCGGCTTTTGTATTTTCTGAAATAACGAAGTGGAGAGCCGCATGGTTCCCGTAATCGCCCTGGTGGGCCGACCGAACGTCGGCAAGTCCACCTTGTTCAACCGCCTGACCAGGACTCGCGACGCCATCGTCGGCGACTTGTCCGGTCTGACCCGTGATCGCCAATACGGTGAGGCCAAGTGGCAAGGGCGTTCCTACATTCTGGTCGACACCGGCGGTATCTCCGGTGACGAGCACGGTATGGACGAAAAAATGGCCGAGCAGTCGCTGCTGGCCATTGAAGAAGCGGATGTCGTTCTGTTCCTGGTAGATGCCAAGGCCGGTTTCACCGCCGCCGACCAGATGATCGCCGAGCATTTGCGCAAACGTAACAAGCGTTCCTACGTGGTTGCCAACAAGGTCGACAACATCGACCCTGAAATGGCCCGCGCCGAATTCGCTCCGTTGGGCATGGGCCACGCGATTCCTATCGCCGGTGCTCACGGCCGTGGCATCACCCAGATGCTGGAAATCGCCCTGAGCGACTTCCCGAAAGACGAAGAAGAGCCGGAAGACGGCGAGGAAGAGATCGTTGCCGAAGGCGAGGAAGCCAAGCGCATTCCTGGCCCAAGCGAAAAAGACGGGATCAAGATCGCCATCATCGGTCGTCCGAACGTTGGCAAGTCGACCCTGGTCAACCGCATGCTCGGTGAAGACCGGGTTATCGTTTACGACCAGCCCGGCACCACCCGCGACAGTATCTACATCCCGTTCGAGCGTAACGACGAGAAGTACACGCTGATCGACACCGCCGGTGTGCGCAAGCGCGGCAAAATCCACGAAGAAGTCGAAAAGTTCTCCGTGGTCAAAACCCTGCAGGCGATCAAAGACGCCAACGTGGTGATCTTCGTGATGGACGCCCGCGAAGGCGTGGTCGATCACGACCTCAACCTGCTGGGCTTCGCCATTGAGTCGGGCCGTGCGCTGGTCATCGCGATCAACAAGTGGGACGGCATGACCCCAAGCGAGCGCGACTTCGTGAAGGTCGAGCTGCAACGTCGCCTGTTCTTCGTTGACTACGCCGACATCCACTTCATCTCGGCGCTGCACGGCACTGGCGTGGGCAACCTCTACGCTTCCGTACAGAACTCGTTCAAGTCCGCGGTCACCCGCTGGCCGACCAACCGTCTGACCCAGATCCTGGAAGATGCGGTTGGCGAGCACGCGCCACCGATGGTTAACAATCGCCGTATCAAGCTGCGTTATGCCCACTTGGGTGGTGCTAACCCGCCGATCATCGTGATCCACGGTAACCAGATCGAGAAAGTGCCGAAGTCGTACGTGCGCTATCTGGAGAACACTTACCGCCGTGTGCTGAAGCTGGTCGGTACGCCGATCCGCATCGAGTTCAAGGGCGGCGAGAACCCGTACGAAGGCAACAAGAACTCGCTCACCGACCGTCAGGTCAACAAGAAGCGTCGTTTGATGTCGCACCACAAGAAGGCCGACAAGAAGCGCCGCGATAAGCGCTGATTCACGGTGTGATCTAGTTTCTGTAGGAGCATGGCTTGCCCGCGATGAACGATAACGCGGTGAATATGTAATACCGCGGTGCGATCATCGCGGGCAAGCCTTGCTCCTACAGGGCCAGGATCAGGAAGGGCGCCAATGGCGCCCTTTTTCATGCTTGCCGTTTGGGCTATCCTCGGACTCCCCGCGCCGCCGTTAGAGCCGGGTGTAGAGCAGGGAATCACCGATGATCACCAGTAAGCTGCCGAATGTCGGCATCACTATCTTCACTCAGATGTCTCAACTCGCGGCGCAAACCGGGGCGATCAACCTGTCCCAGGGTTTCCCCGATTTCGATGCCCCGCAGGCGCTGTGCGATGCGGTCGGGCGTCACGTTGCCAATGGCCACAACCAGTATTCACCGATGACCGGCTTGCCGGCGCTGCGTCAGCAAGTGGCGGCGAAGATTGCGCGCAGCTACGGCGTCACTGTCGATGCCGACAACGAAGTGACCATCACTCCCGGCGCCACCCAGGCGATCTTCTGCGCGATTCAGGCGGTTATCCACAGCGGCGACGAAGTCATCGTTTTTGATCCGTGCTACGACAGTTACGAGCCCTCGGTGGAACTGGCCGGTGGCCGTTGCGTGCATGTGCAGCTCGGGCTGAATGACTTCTCGATCGACTTCCAGAAGCTGGCTGATGCCATCACGCCGCGCACGCGGATGATTGTGTTGAACACACCGCACAATCCGAGTGGCGCACTGATCAGCCGTGCCGAGCTGGATCAGTTGGCGGATTTGATCCGTGATCGTGATATTTATCTGGTCAGCGACGAAGTCTACGAACACCTGGTGTTCGATGGCGTGCCTCACGTCAGCGTGCTGAACCATGAAGAGCTGTATCAGCGTGCCTTCGTGGTCAGCTCGTTCGGCAAGACCTATCACGTCACCGGTTGGAAAACTGGCTACGTGGTCGCGCCACCGGCCCTTACGGCGGAACTGCGTAAGGTTCACCAATACGTGAGTTTCTGCGGTGTGACACCGTTGCAATATGCATTGGCTGACTTCATGGCCGAGCATCCGGAACACGTGGAAGAGCTGCCGGGGTTCTACCAGGCCAAGCGCGATCTGTTCTGCGATCTGCTGGCGCCGTCGCGGTTCAGCTTTACACGGGTGACCGGTACGTATTTCCAGCTTGTCGATTACTCGCAGATTCGTCCGGACCTCAACGACGTCGAAATGTCGCTGTGGATGACTCGCGAGCATGGCGTGGCAAGTATCCCGATTTCCGTGTTCTACCAAACGCCGCCAGAAGGCCAGCGCCTGGTGCGACTGTGCTTTGCCAAACGCGAGGAGACGCTGCGTGAAGCCGCGGAAAAACTATGCGTGATCTGAGTGCATTGCCGAACCTGACCGTTGCGCTGATCCAGACTTCCCTGGCCTGGCACGACCGCCAGGCCAACCTTGAGCATTTCGAACCCTTGCTGGAGCAGGCTCGCGGCGCCGACCTGATCATCCTGCCGGAAATGTTCACCACCGGTTTCTCGATGGAGTCCGAGACACTCGCCGAGGCGGAAAACGGGCCGACCAGCAAATGGTTGCGCGTTCAGGCTGCGAAGCTGGATGCGGTGATCACGGGTAGCGTGATCGTTCAGGCCGCTGATGGCAGCCATCGCAATCGCCTGTTGTGGGCGCGTCCGGATGGCGAAGTCTTGCACTACGACAAACGTCACCTGTTCCGCATGGCCGGAGAGCACAACCACTACACACCTGGCGAACGTCAAGTGCAGTTCGAGCTCAAGGGCTGGCGCGTGCGGCCGCTGATTTGCTACGACTTGCGCTTCCCGGTGTGGAGCCGTGATGCTCAAGACACCGATCTGCTGCTGTATACCGCAAACTGGCCGGGTGCACGGCGTCAGCACTGGAACCGTTTGTTGCCGGCGCGGGCAATTGAAAACCTGTGTTATGTGGCGGCGGTGAATCGCATCGGCACCGATGGTAAAGGCTTTGCGTATACCGGTGACAGTCAGGTGCTGGATTTCCAGGGTGAGACGTTGCTCAGTGCGGGGGAGGCGGATGGGGTGTTCACGGTGACGCTGGATGCGGCGGAACTGGCGGCGTATCGCACGCGGTTTCCGGCGAATCTGGATGCCGATACCTTCGAGTTCACCTGATGTTCGGGTGAGTCCAAAAAGATCGCAGCCTTCGGCAGCTCCTACAGGGGATCGCATTCCAAATGTAGGAGCTGCCCAAGGCTGCGATCTTTTGATCTTAAAGCCGAACCAACAAAAAAGGCCCCGAGGTTCACACCCCGGGGCCTTTTGCTTTTCAGCGACGCTTAGGCAGCTTTCGCTTCCGGCTGGCTCAACGAGCGGTTCAGCGCGCTGAACAGTGCCTTGAAGCTGGCCGTGGTGATGTTTTCATCGATACCCACGCCGTGCACCGCACGTTCGCCGTTCACGCGCAGTTCAATGTAGGCCGCAGCCTTGGCGTTGGTGCCCGCGCCGATGGCGTGTTCGTTGTAGTCCATGATTTCAACAGGGATCGGCAGACCGGCCACCAATGCTTCCAGGGCACCGTTGCCCTTGCCGCGCCAGTGCAGGTTGGTTTCGCCCTGACCTTGGCTCGCCACTTCCACTTCGACGGCGCTGTTGCCGTTTTCTTCCTGCAGGCGATGGCTGACCAGCGCGTACGGGGTGTTGGCTTGCAGGTACTCGCTGATCAACAGCGAGTGAATCTGCTTGGCGGTCATTTCCAGGCCCAGGCGATCGGTTTCGCGCTGCACGACCTGGCTGAACTCGATCTGCATGCGCCGCGGCAGGCTGATGCCGTATTCCTGCTCCAGGAGGTAAGCGATACCGCCCTTGCCCGACTGGCTGTTGACGCGGATGACTGCCTCGTAGCTGCGGCCGATGTCGGCCGGGTCGATTGGCAGGTAAGGCACTTCCCACAATGCATCGGATTTCTGCTGGGTAAAGCCCTTGCGGATCGCATCCTGGTGCGAGCCGGAGAACGCGGTGTGCACCAGGTCGCCGACGTATGGGTGACGCGGGTGCACCTGGATCTGGTTGCACTCTTCGACGACTTTACGCACGCCGTCGATGTCGGAGAAGTCCAGCTGAGGATCGAGCCCTTGGGTGTACATGTTCAGGGCCACGGTCACGAGGTCGACGTTACCGGTACGCTCGCCGTTGCCGAACAGGCAGCCTTCGACACGGTCGGCGCCGGCCATCAGGCCCAGCTCGGTGGCGGCAACGCCCGTGCCACGGTCGTTGTGGGTGTGCAGGCTGATGATCACGCTGTCACGACGGTTGATGTGACGGCCGAACCATTCGATCTGGTCGGCATAGATGTTCGGGGTCGCGCATTCGACGGTGGCCGGCAAGTTGAGGATCATCTTGTGCTCGGGCGTCGGGTTCCAGACTTCGATCACCGCGTCGCAGACTTCCTTGGCGAACTCAAGCTCAGTGGCGCTGAACGTCTCTGGCGAGTATTCGAAGGTCCACTCGGTGTCCGGCTGCTGGGCGGCGAATTTGACGAACAACTTGGCCGCGCTCACCGCGATTTCCTTGATCCCGTCCTTGTCCTGGTTGAAGACAATGCGGCGGAAGGAAGGGGAGGTCGCGTTGTACAGGTGAACGATGGCTTTCTTCGCGCCGCGCAGGGACTCGAAGGTGCGCTCGATCAGGTCTTCACGGCCTTGGGTCAACACCTGGATGGTGGTGTCGTCCGGGATGTGGTTGCCTTCGATCAGGGTGCGGACGAAGTCGAAGTCGGTTTGCGACGCGGCCGGGAACGACGCTTCAATTTCTTTCACGCCGACCTGCACCAGGGTTTTCCAGAAGCGCAGTTTCTTGACCGCGTCCATCGGTTCGATCAGCGACTGGTTGCCATCACGCAGGTCGGAGCTGCACCAGATCGGCGCGGCAGTGATGGTTTTCGACGGCCAGGTACGGTCCGGGATGTCGATGGTCGGGAACGCGCGGTATTTCGAAGACGGGTCTTTGAGCATGCTCATCGGGAAATCCTTATTGTGTGGGCCGAAAAAAGGCGGCCTGCCGGTGGATCAAAAGTTCTTGGGTCACGCTTGGGACGAGGCGCCGCGATTCAGCCCGGCAGTCGTGCGCTGACAAGGCACAAGCTGCGGTGCTGGCGGAGCTGAATGAGGGTGTGTGAGGTTTTCATGCCTTCAACCCTAACCTCGGGGGTGAAGGATGGCAAGCAGTCGAAAAAAATTGAGAGGAATCCTCGTCAGGACATATTTTGCGAGATTTTATTGCTGTGAATCGTGATGATCTTCTGCTTGTTTGCGCTTGGTTTGCGCGATGCGCAATCGAAGGATTGAGCAGCGGCTTCGGCGACGAGGGCTATTCTTAGAGCCTCGGTTGGCAGGCAGGAGTCGGCAATGAGCGAGTCCGATTGGAAATGCTATTGCGTGTTGCGCCCGGTGGCCCATGAGCGGATGTGCACCCGCATCATG
Organism: Pseudomonas sp. NFX98; assembly: GCF_047784845.1. Taxonomy (NCBI): domain Bacteria; kingdom Pseudomonadati; phylum Pseudomonadota; class Gammaproteobacteria; order Pseudomonadales; family Pseudomonadaceae; genus Pseudomonas; species Pseudomonas sp. NFX98. Next base: position 22,661 of record NZ_JBLNNF010000021.1, read on the forward strand.
ACCGACGTCGAAAAGATCGTGCTGGACAAGAGCATCGCGCCCTACGAGCGGATCGATGCCAGTGAAGAGCTGCTGAAGGCCGGGCAGAAAGAACTGTACTGGGCGTTTGGCGTCTTCAGGTTTTCACGGCATGAGGCGCGATCGCACTTGCTGGGGTTGTGTGCGCGGGAGTTGATTACGGCTGAAGAGTTGACCGGGTTCTCGCTGGAGACTCAGGAGTGGATCAAGCATTGTCTGGCGGATCGGGAGGTTCATGGGATTGAGGATCTGGAGGCTGAGTAGGGCCCTAAAAGATCGCAGCCTGAGACAGCTCTTACAGGGGAATGCGAACTCCTGTAGGAGCTGCCGCAGGCTGCGATCTTTTGATTTTGCTCAAGGCTGAAACGCCCCAATAAAAATCGCCGGATCCACCCGTGCATCATTCAGGCTGACATTCCAGTGCATGTGCGGTCCGGTCGCCCGGCCAGTCGCGCCGACCTTGCCTACCACGCCACCGCGCGCCAGTTGCTGCCCAATCTTCACATCGATTTTCGACATGTGACAAAACATGCTGATAAAGCCTTGGCCGTGATCGACAAACACCGTGTTGCCGTTGAAGAAATAGTTGCCGATCAGAATCACCTTGCCGGCGGCCGGGGTCTTGATCGGTGTGCCAGCGCCCACAGCGAAATCCAGGCCGGAGTGGGGATTGCGCTCTTCACCGTTGAAGAACCGGCGCACACCGAACTTGCTCGACAGTGGGCCGTTGACCGGTTTGTCCAGCAGCAGGTTGCTTGGGGTATTCGGGCTGAAGGTGCGGTAGGCGGAGATCTGTTCGGCCAGTTCACGCTCGATACGCTTGAGATTCTCCGGGTCCGGATTGACCTGCTGGGTGTTCTTCAGGGTGATGCGCTGTTCCGGGTACTTCTTGTTGCCGACGGTGAAACTCAGGTTGCGACCGCCGCTGCTGATGGACTGAGTGCCAGGTTTCACGGTCAACGGCACGCCGACAATGGCCAGCCAGTTGTTCTGCTCCTTGACCACCAATACCGGTTTGCCCTGATAACTGGCTTTCGGTGCCTGGGCGGAAGCGCCCAGATCCACGACGGCCACGCCACCCGGCACCGGTTTGTTCAGCAAACGGGTGATGTAACTGTCGGCGTGGGCGTTGACGGTCAGGCACAGCAGCAACAGCGAAGCAAAAAAGCGCGGCATGGATCAATCCAGTAAAGAAAGGGTGACGGGCGTCAGGTGATTGTCTTCAACCCGCACTTGCAGTTCGCCTTCACCCAGCTTGGCCTTCAGGCGCTGGCCGGTGTGAGTCTGGCTGGCATTGCGGATCGCGTTGCCGCGCTCGTCGAGCAAAATGCTGTAGCCACGGCCGAGCGTCGCCAACGGGCTGACCACATGCAGCGTCTGCATCTGGCTTTGCAGTTGCAGGCGACGGCTTTTCAAGCCCTCGCGGATGGCGCGGGGCAGGCGTTCGGCGAGGCTGTCGAGGCGTTGACGGAGCATCGCCAATTGTCGACCCGGATGTTGCCCGGCCAGACGTGTCTCCAGACGGATCAGCCGCTCGCGACGGGTATTGAGGCTACGTTCGAAGGCGCGGCGCATGCGCATGTCCAGATCGTCCAGACGCTGGGCTTGCTGGCGCAGACGTTCGCCGGGATGACGCAGGCGGCGCGAGATACCTTCCAGACGTAACCGGTCACGCATCAGGCGATCGCGCATGCGCATCACCAGTCGGCGGTGCAGGCTTTCGACCCGGCGCACCAGATCGCTGGAATCCGGTGCCAGCAGCTCGGCGGCGGCCGATGGTGTCGGCGCGCGCACGTCGGCGACGAAATCGCTGATCGAGACATCGGTTTCGTGGCCGACAGCGCTGACGATGGGGGTTACGCACGCGTCGACGGCGCGGGCCACGGCTTCTTCGTTGAAGCACCAGAGGTCTTCCAGCGAGCCGCCGCCACGGGCCAGGATCAACGCGTCGAAACCACGAGCGTCCGCCAACTTCAGTGCACGGACAATCTGCGCGGTGGCTTCGCGACCCTGTACGGCGGTGGGGATCAGTGTCAGTTGCACTTGCGGTGCGCGGCGGCGGAACACGCTGATGATGTCGCGTATCACCGCTCCGGTTGGCGAACTGATGATTCCGATGCGTTGCGGATGCGCCGGCAGCGGCACTTTGCGCTCGGCGCTGAACAGGCCTTCGGCGCTGAGTTTTTCTTTCAAGGCATCGAAAGCCAGACGCAACGCACCGTCACCGGCCGGCTCCACGGTGTCGAGGATCAGCTGATAATCACCGCGGCCCTCGAACAACGAGACCTTGCCACGCACCTTGACCGCCAAGCCGTCCTTCAACGCCTGACGCACTCGCGCGGCGTTCTGCCGGAACAGCGCGCAACGCACTTGGGCGCCGCTGTCCTTGAGGGTGAAATACACGTGGCCGGACGCCGGGCGCGCGAGGTTGGAGATTTCGCCTTCGACCCAGATGTTGCTGAACACGTCTTCGAGCAACACCCGCGCGCGGCCGTTGAGCTGGCTGACAGTCAGGACTTCGCGGTCCAGGCCGAGTCTTGCAAAGGGATCTTTAATCATGGGGCGCAGTTTAAAGGCATTCGCAAGGGAATCTCCACGTTTGCGAAAGTATGTAGCAGCTGGCGAAGCCTGCGTTCGGCTGCGTAGCAGTCGTAAACCCGGCTTGCAGGGTAATTCAGGCATACCGAGGCGGATGGAATTGCGACTGCTGCGCAGCCGAACGCAGGCTTCGCCAGCTGCTACGGTTCAATACCCTGTAAAGTCGGTAGCGCATTCAAGGAAGACGGGGAAGTAGGTGTGCTCGAACTGTTAAACCAATGGCCCTTCAGCGCCACGGACTGGCTGATCATCGGTGCAGGCATCGCCCTGGCCTACATCGTCTTCGGCATCGCCGGCTTCGGCACGGCATTGGTGGCCGGGCCGATTCTGATTCTGTTCATGCCGTTGTCGAAAATCGTCCCGCTGCTGGTGCTGCTGGATTTCGTCGCGGCATTTGGCAATTTGTTGCCCTCGCGGCGTGATGTGGCGAAACCGGAGTTACTGCGGTTGCTGCCGTGCATGGCGGTGGGCTGTACGTTGGGCGTGATTTTCCTGCTGAACCTGAAGTCCGATCTGTTGCTGCTGATGATGGGGGTGTTTATCAGCGCCTATGCGATCTACAGCCTGTGGATAAAAGTCCGTCCGGCGCAGTTGTCCGCCGCGTGGGCGGTGCCGATGGGCACGATAGGCGGGATGTTCGGCGCGTTGTTTGGCAGTGGCGGTTTTTTGTATGCGATCTACCTGAACAGCCGCTTGCCCAAGGACGAAGCGCGGGCGACACAAAGCGCGCTGATCAGTTGCAGCACGGTGGTGCGCTTGAGTCTGTTTGCTGTCGCGGGTGTGTATGCCGAACTGCCGTTGCTGGTGTTGGCGCTGTGCTTGCTGCCGGCCATGGCGCTGGGACTGTGGATAGGCCGACGACTGACCATGCGCTTGTCCCGCGAAGCGTTCGTGCGGTTGGTGACCTGGTTGGTGCTGGCCAGCGGGATCGCCTTGATCGGCCGCTACCTCAGCGCATGACCCCGTCCCGTTCTTCTGTAGGAGCAAGGCTTGCCCGCGATAGCGTCCTCAAGATCGCCATCGCGGGCAAGCCTTGCTCCTACAGAGGGCAGCGTGACGTTTGGCTGTTTCGGCGTCAGTCGTTGTACTGACTCAACAGCCGCTCAAGCCGTGCGCTCAGGCGTCGTTTGATTTCGGTTTCGATGTGCGGCGCGAAGTCGTCGATCACGTCTTGCATGATCAATTGCGCGGCGGCGCGCAGCTCGCTGTCGAGGTACAGCAGCGCGTCGGCGTTCTTGTCGGCGCTCGGTGCCGGTTCGGCGGCAGGCTTGGCCGCAGGTGTTGGTGCGACGGTCGGCGCGGGTTCGCTGACGGTGTCGAACAACATCGGAATCTGTTCCTGGTCTCCGTCTTCGACCGTGTCGGTCAGCAGCGGTGGTTGCAGGTTGTCATCGCCGAGCAATTGGCGGATCGACTCAAGGTCGTCCAGCAGGTGCGCGGACTTTTGCAGCGGTTTTGGAGTGTCCATCGGAATGCTCAGAGTCGCTGTAAACGGTGATCTTGCAGAGGATAGCCCTGTTCGCGGTAGAAACGGAAACTCTCCCGCGCGGCCGCTCGAATCGTCGGATCTTCGACCACCACTTCCGCCACGCGGGCGAAACGTTGGGCAAAGGCCGGTACTTTCAGGTCGAGGTTGACCAGCAAATCCTGATGCTGACCGCAGTCATCGCCAAAACCCAGCACGATCAGGCTGTCCGGTTCGCTTTCAGCAGGGCCGTGGGGCACGAAACTTTCGCCCTTGAACGCCCACAGGCGTGCATCGAGATCATCGCGCTGGGCGGCATCGCTGCAATGCAGGTAGATGCGGTGGCCCATGCGCCAGGCTTTTTCGGTGAGCTTGCAGGCGAAGTCCAGGCGTGCCGAAGGATCGGCGCTGGGCAGGATATAGAAGTCGACTTTGGTCATTGCGGTTCCTGAGCCGAAGCGGCGTCACCCGAAGGAAACGCCGCCCAGGTTCATTGGTTTCAGGCTTTGGCGCGGTCCAGCAGGTATTGGGTCAGCAGGGGAACCGGACGGCCAGTGGCGCCCTTGTCCTTGCCGCCGCTGGTCCAGGCCGTGCCGGCGATGTCCAGGTGCGCCCAGTTCAGGTTCTTGGTGAAGCGCGACAGGAAGCAGGCGGCGGTGATGGTGCCGGCTTTCGGGCCACCGATGTTGGCGATGTCGGCGAACGGGCTGTCCAGCTGCTCTTGGTACTCATCGAACAGCGGCAGTTGCCATGCGCGGTCGTCGGCAGCCTTGCCGGCGGTCAGCAGTTGACCGATCAGCTCGTCGTTGTTGCCCAGCAGGCCGGAAGTATGGGAACCCAAGGCAACCACGCAAGCACCGGTCAGGGTGGCGATGTCGATCACCGCTTGCGGCTTGAAACGCTCGGAGTAGGTCAGGGCGTCGCACAGCACCAGGCGGCCTTCGGCGTCGGTGTTGAGGATTTCCACGGTCTGGCCGCTCATGGTGGTGACGATGTCGCCCGGACGCGAAGCGTTGCCGCTCGGCATGTTCTCGGCGCAGGCCAGGATGCACACCAGGTTGATCGGCAACTTCAGTTCGAGCACGGCACGCAGGGTGCCGAACACGCTGGCGGCGCCACCCATGTCGTACTTCATTTCATCCATGCCGGCGCCCGGTTTCAGGCTGATGCCGCCGGTGTCGAAGGTGATGCCCTTGCCGACCAGCGCGTAAGGCTTCTCGGATTTCTTGCCGCCGTTGTATTGCATGACGATCAGGCGCGGCGGCTGGGCGCTGCCCTGGCCGACGGCGTAGAACGAACCCATGCCGAGTGCCTTGATCTTCTTCTCGTCGAGAACTTCGACTTTCAGATCCTTGAACTCTTTGCCGAGGTTCTTCGCTTGCTCACCGAGGAAAGTCGGGTGGCAGATGTTCGGTGGCAGGTTGCCCAGGTTGCGGGTGAACGCCATGCCGTTGGCGATCGCGGTGGCGTGGGTCACGGCGCGCTGCACTTCAGCCTGGGCGGCCTTGATGGTCAGCAGGGTGATTTTCTTCAGGGCGCGGGGTTCGGCTTTCTGGCTCTTGAACTGGTCGAACTGGTATTCGCCGTCAACCAGGGTTTCGGCCAGCAGACGGGTCTTGCCGTAGCTGTCGCGGCCTTTGACTACGATTTCGTCCAGGGCCAGTACAGCGTCGGTGCCGCCCAAGCCTTTCAAGGTGTTGAGTACGCCGGCGATGATTTTACGGAACGGGCGGTCGCCCAGTTCTTCATCCTTGCCCACGCCCACCAGTAGCACGCGGTCGGCTTTCAGGTTTGGCAGGCTGTGCAACAACAGGCTCTGGCCGACTTTGCCGGCCAGGTCGCCGCGTTTGAGAACGGCGCTGATTGCACCGCCGCTGAGTTCGTCGAGTTGTTTGGCGGCAGCGCCGAGCTTGCGGCCTTCACCGACGGCAACCACCAGCGTGGCGGTCTTCAACGTTTCCGGGTTAACGCTTTTTACAACCAGTTCCATGTCCGGGTCCCTGAATTTGATGGTCAACACGCAAGCGCTCGACGACGTGTGTGCGTCGCTCGCTTATAGATAGAGAGGCGCCGGTCACGACCGGCGACGAAGGCCGCAGTTTGAACCTCGCTACCGGCGCCTGACAACCCTCGGTTGTACGATCTTCAGCGCTTTGACAGCCTGCGTGAGCGTGCGCAGTGACAGGCGCACCCAATCACAGGATAATGCGCCATCTTTTTTCGGCGGCTCTGCCTTGCGGGCTGTCTGATATGTTTGCTTGTTTGGCCGCCTTAGCCTGACAACCCTGGAGTGTCTGGTTTGATCGTCTTCCGTTATCTATCCCGCGAAGTCCTGTTGACCCTGAGTGCCGTGAGCGCCGTGTTGCTGGTCATCATCATGAGCGGACGCTTCATCAAGTACCTCGCCCAAGCAGCTTCGGGCCAACTGGATCCGGGCTCGCTGTTCCTGATCATGGGCTTTCGCCTGCCGGGCTTCCTGCAACTGATCCTGCCGCTGGGCCTGTTTCTCGGGATCCTGCTGGCCTACGGTCGCCTGTACCTCGAAAGCGAAATGACCGTGCTCTCGGCCACCGGCATGAGCCAGCAACGCTTGTTCCGCATGACCTTGTTCCCGGCCACGCTGGTGGCGCTGGTGGTTGCATGGTTGAGCCTGAGCCTGGCGCCACAGGGTGCCAATCAGTTCCAGCTGCTGCTGAACAAGCAAGACGCCCTGACCGAGTTCGATACCCTGGAGCCCGGTCGTTTCCAGGCTCTGCGAGACGGTACGCGGGTGACGTACACCGAACAGTTGTCGGATGACCGCATCAATCTGGGCGGCGTGTTCATTTCGCAGAAGAACGTCAATTCCGACAAGAAGGATCGCGGGATCTCCGTGCTGGTGGCCGAGAAGGGCCGGCAGGAAATCCGCCCTGACGGCAACCGCTACCTGATCCTCGACAACGGCTACCGTTATGACGGTAATCCGGGGCAGGCCGACTATCGTGCGATCAAGTACGAAGAGTACGGCGTACTGCTGCCCAAGCCGGATGTCAGTGACGAAGTGACCGATCGCGATGCAATGACCACTGCGTCCTTGCTGGGTAGCGACGACATCCGTTCGCGCACCGAGCTGCAATGGCGCCTGTCCCTGCCATTGCTGGTGTTCATCGTGACCCTGATGGCGGTGCCGCTGTCGCGGGTCAACCCGCGTCAGGGCCGTTTCCTCAAGCTGCTGCCGGCGATTCTTCTTTATATGGCTTACCTGACCATCCTGATTGCCGCTCGCGGCGCCCTCGAAAAGGGCAAGATTCCGCCGGCGCTGGGCTTGTGGTGGGTGCACGCGATCTTCCTGGTCATTGGCCTGGGCCTGCTCTACTGGGAGCCTCTGCGCTTGAAGATGGCGAGTCGCCGCAGCGCGCTGGAGGTGGCCCGTGGTTAAGCTCGACCGCTACATCGGTAGCAGCGTGTTCATGGCGATCCTCGCGGTACTGGGGATCATTCTCGGGTTGGCGACGCTGTTCGCCTTCATCGATGAGATGAGTGACGCCAGCGATACCTACACGCTGGTTGATATTTTGAGTTACGTGTTGCTGACCGCGCCGCGTCGTCTGTACGACATGCTGCCGATGGCTGCATTGATCGGTTGCCTGATCGGCCTCGGCAGTCTGGCCAGCAACAGCGAACTGACCATCATGCGCGCCGCTGGCGTGTCGATCGGGCGGATTGTCTGGGCGGTCATGAAGCCAATGCTGATCCTGATGGTGGTGGGCGTGTTGATTGGCGAGTACGTCGCGCCGGCAACCGAAAGCACCGCCCAGGCCAACCGTTCGCTGGCCCAGGGCAGTGGCGACGCGCAAAGCGCCAAGCACGGACTGTGGCACCGCCAGGGTGACGAGTTCATCCACGTGAACTCCGTTCAACCCAATGGGATTTTGTATGGTGTGACCCGTTATCGCTTCGACGATCAGCGCCACATGCTGTCTTCGAGCTTCGCCAAGCGCGCGGAGTTCGACAAGGATCACTGGCAGTTGAGCGATGTGACCACCACGGTGTTTCATGAAAAGAGCACTGAAGTGGTCAGCACCCCGGTCGAGCGCTGGGAAGTGGCCTTGAGCCCGCAGTTGCTCAGCACCGTGGTCATGGCGCCTGAATCCCTGTCGATCACCGGCTTGTGGGGCTATATCCACTATCTGGCGGACCAGGGACTGAACAATGGCCGCTACTGGTTGGCGTTTTGGGTCAAGGTATTGCAGCCGCTCGTCACCGCTGCGCTGGTGCTGATGGCGATTTCCTTCATTTTCGGCCCGTTGCGCTCCGTGACCCTTGGTCAGCGGGTATTTACCGGGGTTCTGGTAGGTTTCACCTTCCGCATTGCCCAGGATTTGCTGGGGCCTTCCAGCCTGGTGTTCGGTTTCTCGCCGCTGTTTGCGGTGCTGGTGCCAGCCAGTGTCTGTGCTTTGGCCGGGGTCTGGTTGTTGCGTCGCGCCGGTTGATGGCGGCTGCTTTCTGACCTTGCTGCTGATAAAAAACGCCCCAGTCGCAAGACCGGGGCGTTTTTGTATGCGCCGTCTGACCTGCGAACGTGACGCTTGCGCCGTGGATCAGGTACAATTCCCGGCTATTTTTCGGCGGGCTATGCCTGCAGCCTTTTTGAGTGTTGATCCGTGAGTGATTTGAGTCATATCCGCAATTTCTCCATCATCGCCCACATTGACCATGGCAAGTCGACGCTGGCCGATCGCTTCATCCAGATGTGCGGCGGCCTGGCCGAGCGTGAAATGGAAGCCCAGGTACTGGATTCCATGGACCTTGAGCGTGAGCGCGGGATCACCATCAAGGCTCACAGCGTTACTCTGTATTACAAAGCCAAAGATGGTATCAACTACCAGCTGAACTTCATTGACACCCCCGGCCACGTTGACTTCACCTACGAAGTCAGCCGCTCGCTGGCGGCCTGTGAAGGCGCGCTGCTGGTGGTCGACGCCGGTCAGGGCGTGGAAGCCCAGTCCGTTGCCAACTGCTACACCGCGATCGAGCAGGGCCTGGAAGTGATGCCGGTGCTGAACAAGATCGACCTGCCACAGGCCGATCCGGACCGCGTTAAAGAAGAAATCGAAAAAATCATCGGCATCGATGCCACCGACGCGGTCACTTGCTCTGCCAAGACCGGTCTGGGCGTCGATGAAGTGCTTGAGCGCCTGGTCGCCACCATTCCCGCGCCGACCGGCAATATCGAAGATCCGCTGCAAGCGTTGATCATCGACTCCTGGTTCGACAACTATCTGGGCGTTGTGTCCCTGGTGCGCGTGCGTCACGGCCGCGTGAAGAAGGGCGACAAGATTCTGGTCAAGTCCACCGGCAAGATCCACCTCGTGGACAGCGTCGGTGTGTTCAACCCGAAACACACCGCTACCGTTGACCTGAAGGCCGGTGAAGTAGGCTTCATCATTGCCGGCATCAAGGACATTCACGGTGCGCCGGTGGGTGACACCCTGACCTTGAGTTCAACGCCCGACGTCGACGTGCTGCCAGGTTTCAAACGCATTCAGCCGCAGGTATACGCCGGTCTGTTCCCGGTCAGCTCCGACGACTTCGAAGATTTCCGTGAAGCGCTGCAAAAGCTCACCCTGAACGACTCGTCGCTGCAGTACACCCCGGAAAGCTCCGACGCGCTGGGCTTCGGCTTCCGTTGCGGCTTCCTCGGCATGCTGCACATGGAAATCATCCAGGAGCGCCTGGAGCGCGAGTACGACCTGGACCTGATCACCACCGCGCCGACCGTAATCTTCGAGCTGCTGCTCAAGACCGGCGAGACGATCTACGTCGATAACCCGTCGAAACTGCCGGACCTGTCTTCCATCGAAGACATGCGCGAGCCGATCGTGCGGGCCAACATTCTTGTGCCGCAAGAGCACCTGGGCAACGTCATTACGCTGTGCATCGAAAAACGTGGTGTGCAGGTCGACATGCTGTTCCTCGGCACTCAGGTCCAGGTGACCTACGACCTGCCGATGAACGAAGTGGTGCTGGACTTCTTCGATCGCCTGAAATCCACCAGTCGCGGCTATGCTTCGCTGGACTACCATTTCGATCGTTACCAATCGGCTAGTCTGGTGAAACTGGACGTGCTGATCAACGGCGACAAGGTCGACGCCCTGGCGTTGATCGTGCACCGTGACAACGCGCACTACAAAGGTCGCCAGTTGACCGAGAAGATGAAAGAACTGATTCCGCGGCAGATGTTCGACGTGGCAATCCAGGCCGCCATTGGCGGTCAGATTGTGGCGCGTACAACCGTCAAGGCGCTCAGAAAGAACGTATTGGCCAAATGCTACGGTGGTGACGTCAGCCGTAAGAAGAAGCTGCTGGAAAAGCAAAAGGCCGGTAAAAAACGCATGAAGCAGGTCGGTAACGTGGAAATTCCACAAGAAGCCTTCCTTGCCGTGCTCAGGTTGGATAGTTAGGTCCTATGTCACTAAATTTCCCGCTGTTGCTGGTCATCGCCGTGTTCGTCTGCGGCCTGTTGGCGTTGCTCGATCTGTTGATCCTGGCACCGCGTCGGCGTGCCGCCATCACCTCCTATCAGGGCAGCGTCAGCCAGCCTGACATGGTGGTGGTCGAGAAGCTGAACAAAGAACCGCTGCTGGTTGAATACGGCAAGTCGTTCTTCCCGGTGCTGTTCATCGTGCTGGTGCTGCGTTCGTTCCTGGTGGAGCCGTTCCAGATTCCATCCGGCTCGATGAAACCGACCCTGGATGTCGGCGACTTCATTCTGGTGAGCAAGTTTTCTTACGGGATCCGCCTGCCGGTGATCGACAAGAAAATCATCGAAGTCGGTGAGCCACAACGCGGTGATGTGATGGTGTTCCGTTACCCGAGCGACCCGAATGTCAACTACATTAAACGTGTAGTGGGCCTGCCGGGCGACACGGTACGGTACACCGCCGACAAGCGTCTGTTCGTCAACGGTGAGTCGATTGCCGAGCAACTGGTCGGCTCCGAGCCGGGCACGCTGGGCAGCGCTGAGCTCTACAAGGAAAAACTCGGCATCGCCGAGCACCTGATCCGCAAGGAAATGAGCCGCTACCGCGCAACGCCGGACCGTTCGTGGACCGTGCCGGCCGGGCACTACTTCATGATGGGCGACAACCGCGACAACTCGAACGACAGTCGCTACTGGGATGATCCGAGCATTCCCAAGGACCTGCTGGGCATGGTTCCCGACAAGAATATCGTCGGCAAGGCCTTTGCAGTCTGGATGAGCTGGCCGGAACCCAAACTCAGTCACCTGCCGAATTTCTCGCGGGTTGGCCTGATCAAGTAATCAAACACGGCGCTGTTGAACACAGCGCCGAATGCATTTCTGGAACCGGCACAATCGGCGCCAGACGCATGAAAACAATGATATTCAGGACGTTATTTTTGAACACAGCGTTAATTGTCCCAAGCCTGCGCCGACTCCTGGCGATGGCGGTGGAATCCAACCACGAACTCAGCGTGGGTAAACCGTGAGCGTCTCCCTAAGCCGTCTCGAGCGTCAGCTCGGCTACACCTTCAAGGATCAGGAACTGATGGTCCTGGCCCTGACTCACCGCAGTTTTGCCGGGCGCAACAACGAACGCCTGGAATTCCTCGGTGACGCCATCCTCAACTTCGTTGCCGGCGAGGCGCTGTTCGATCGCTTCCCGCTGGCCCGCGAAGGCCAGTTGTCGCGTTTGCGCGCACGCTTGGTGAAAGGTGAGACCCTGGCCGTACTGGCCCGTGGTTTCGATCTGGGCGATTACCTGCGCCTGGGTTCCGGCGAGTTGAAAAGCGGCGGTTTTCGTCGCGAGTCGATTCTGGCCGATGCTCTTGAAGCGCTGATTGGTGCGATCTATCTCGATGCTGGCATGGAAGTGGCGCGCGAGCGTGTGCTGGCCTGGCTGGCCGGAGAGTTCGAAGGCCTGACGCTGGTCGACACCAACAAAGATCCGAAAACCCGCCTGCAGGAATTCCTGCAGTCCCGTGGTTGCGAACTGCCGCGTTACGAAGTGGTGGATATCCAGGGTGAACCGCATTGCCGGACGTTCTTCGTCGAATGCGAAATCATCTTACTGAATGAAAAAAGCCGAGGTCAGGGTGTGAGTCGTCGTATTGCCGAACAGGTAGCGGCCGCCGCAGCACTGATTGCCCTGGGTGTGGAGAATGGCAATGACTGATACAAACGCAACTCGCTGTGGCTATGTTGCCATCGTCGGCCGTCCCAACGTGGGCAAGTCCACGCTGCTGAACCACATCCTCGGTCAGAAACTGGCAATCACTTCGCGCAAACCGCAAACCACCCGCCACAACATGCTCGGCATCAAGACCGAAGGTGATGTGCAGGCGATCTACGTCGACACCCCCGGCATGCACAAGGGTGGCGAAAAGGCGCTGAATCGCTACATGAACAAGACCGCTTCGGCTGCGTTGAAAGACGTCGACGTGGTGATCTTCGTGGTTGACCGCACCAAGTGGACCGACGAAGACCAGATGGTTCTCGAACGCGTGCAGTACGTGACGGGTCCGCTGATCGTCGCTCTGAACAAGACCGACCGCATCGAAGACAAGGCCGAGCTGATGCCGCACTTGTCGTGGTTGCAGGAACAGCTGCCGAACGCGCAGATCATTCCGATTTCCGCGCAGCACGGGCATAACCTCGATGCTCTGGAACGCGTGATCGCCGATCACCTGCCGGAAAACGATCACTTCTTCCCGGAAGACCAGATCACCGACCGCAGCAGCCGTTTCCTCGCCGCTGAACTGGTGCGTGAAAAAATCATGCGTCAGATGGGCGCCGAGCTGCCGTACCAGATCACCGTCGAAATCGAAGAGTTCAAGCAGCAGGGCAAGACCCTGCACATCCATGCCTTGATCCTCGTCGAGCGTGATGGCCAGAAGAAAATCATCATTGGTGACAAGGGCGAGCGCATCAAGCGCATCGGCACCGAGGCGCGCAAGGACATGGAACTGCTGTTCGACTCCAAGATCATGCTCAACCTGTGGGTCAAGGTTAAGGGTGGCTGGTCCGATGACGAGCGTGCGTTGCGTTCGTTGGGTTATGGCGACTTGTAACAAGGATTTAAAGATCAAAAGATCGCAGCCTTCGGCAGCTCCTACATGAGATTGTGCATACCTGTAGGAGCTGCCGAAGGCTGCGATCTTTTTGTAATCCCTGACAGGTAAATCCGTCTCCATGTCGACCACTGCGCCAATCCCCCAACCCGCTTACGTCCTCCACTCCCGCGCCTACCGCGAAAGCAGCGCGTTGGTGGACTTCCTCACGCCGCAAGGTCGGCTGCGGGCGGTGTTGCGCAGTGCGCGGGGCAAGGCCGGGACGCTGGCGCGGCCGTTCGTGCCGCTGGAAGTGGAGTTTCGTGGGCGTGGCGAGCTGAAAAATGTCGGGCGCATGGAAGCTGCGGGTGTTTCTACCTGGCTCAACGGGGAAGCACTGTTCAGCGGCCTCTATCTCAATGAACTGCTGATTCGCCTGTTGCCCGCCGAAGACCCGCTTCCCGGTGTATTCGATCACTACGCTGCCACATTGCTCGCCCTGGCCGAAGGCCGTCCGCTGGAGCCGTTGCTGCGTTCGTTCGAATGGCGCTTGCTCGATGATCTTGGTTACGGCTTTTCCTTGAATACCGATATCCACGATGCGCCCATCGCGCCGGACGGCCTCTACCGCCTGCAAGTGGATGCAGGGCTGGAGCGGGTCTACCTGCTGCAACCGGGACTGTTCAACGGCACCGAGCTGCTGGCCATGGCCGAAGCGGACTGGAGCGCGCCGGGCGCGTTGTCTGCTGCCAAGCGCCTGATGCGTCAGGCGCTGGCAGTTCACTTGGGCGGTCGCCCTCTGGCCAGTCGCGAGTTGTTTCGCAAGCCGTAGTCTCCCCGTATGCTGTGCACCGAACTTTCTCTTCTTCTGGAGCGCTTTCCGTGACCACCAGCACCCGCATTCTTCTTGGCGTGAACATCGACCACGTTGCCACCCTGCGTCAGGCCCGGGGCACTCGCTACCCGGACCCGGTCAAGGCTGCACTGGATGCGGAAGAGGCGGGCGCCGACGGCATCACCGTGCACCTGCGTGAAGACCGCCGGCACATTCAGGAACGTGATGTTCTGGTGCTCAAGGATGTGCTGCAAACCCGCATGAACTTCGAAATGGGCGTCACCGAAGAGATGATGCAGTTCGCCGAGCGCATCCGCCCGGCACACATTTGCCTGGTGCCGGAAACCCGTCAGGAGCTGACCACCGAAGGCGGTCTGGACGTGGCGGGGCAGGAAGCGCGGATCAAGGCCGCGGTGGAACGCCTGTCGAAGCTCGGCTCTGAAGTGTCGCTGTTCATCGATGCCGACGAGCGGCAGATTGAGGCCTCACGCCGAGTTGGCGCGCCGGCGATTGAACTGCACACCGGTCGTTACGCCGATGCAGAGACGCCGACCGAAGTGGCTGAAGAGCTCAAGCGAGTGGCGGATGGCGTGGCGTTTGGCCTGGCCCAGGGGCTGATCGTCAATGCCGGTCATGGCCTGCACTACCACAACGTTGAGGCCGTGGCGGCGATCAAGGGCATCAATGAGTTGAATATCGGCCATGCGCTGGTGGCCCATGCGCTGTTCGTTGGCTTCAAGTCGGCGGTGTCGGAGATGAAGGCGCTGATTCTGGCGGCTGCACTGAAGGGCTAAGATCAAAAGATCGCAGCCTGCGGCAGCTCCTACAGGTGTACACATGCCCCTGTAGGAGCTGCCGCAGGCTGCGATCTTTTGCTTTAAAGCGGGGCAGGCTCCTGCGCCGGCTTGGTCTTGTCGATCCCCGGAACCAGCAGTTTGCCCTCGGCCACTTGATCGCCTTCAAGCTGCGGCTGCGTGACCCAGGTCAGGATGTCGTAGTAGCGACGGATGTTCGCCACGAAATGCACCGGCTCGCCGCCACGGGCGTAGCCGTAACGGGTCTTGCTGTACCACTTCTTCTCGGACAGGCGCGGCAGGATTTTCTTCACGTCCAGCCATTTGTCCGGGTTCAACCCTTCCTTGGCCGCCAGCTTGCGCGCGTCATCCAGGTGGCCACTGCCGACGTTGTAGGCGGCGAGTGCAAACCAGGTGCGATCCGGTTCCTGGATCGAATCGTCCAGTTGTTCCTTCATGTACGCCAGGTACTTCGCTCCGCCCATGATGCTCTGCTTGGGGTCGAGGCGGTTGGACACGCCCATCGCCTGCGCGGTGTTCTGGGTCAGCATCATCAGGCCGCGCACACCGGTCTTGGACGTGACGGCCGGTTGCCACAGGGATTCCTGATAACCGACCGCGGCCAGCAGGCGCCAGTCGACTTTCTCTATCTTGGCGTAGGCCTTGAAGTGCTTCTCGTATTTGGGCAGGCGTTGCTGCAAGTGCTGGGCGAAAGTGGTGGCGCCCATGTAGCCGAGGACGTCGACGTGCCCGTAGTAACGGTCCTTGAGGCGTTGCAGAGTGCCGTTTTTCTTGACCTTGTCGAGGTAGTCGTTGATCTCGTTGAGCAGGCTGTTGTCATCGCCTGCCGCCACCGCCCAGCTCTGGTTGTTGGCGTCGCCGAGGTCGAAGGCGACCCGGATGTTGGTGAAGTACACCTGGTTCATCGCGACTTCATTGGAGTCGACCAGGGTCAGGTCGATCTGGCCTTCGTCGACCATGCGCAACAGGTCGACCACTTCAACCTGGTCGGATTCTTCGTAGTCGATGCCGGGGAATTTCTTTTTCAGCTCCGCCAGTTGCTCGGCGTGGGTGCTGCCCTTGAGCACCATGATCTTCTTGCCGACCAGGTCTTTCGCGTCGGTGGGGCGCGACTGGCCGTTGCGGTAGATGATCTGCGGGGTAACTTCCAGATAGGAGTGGGAGAAACGCACCTGTTTCTTGCGGTCGTCACTGCTGACCAGGCCGGCAGCCGCCAGCACCGGGCCGTTCGGTTTACCAATCTGATTGAACAGGTCGTCGAGGTTATCGGCGGTCTCGATCTTCAGTTCGACCCCCAGATCGTCGGCGAAACGCTTCACCAGCTCGTATTCGAAGCCGGTTTCACCGTTGCGATCCTGAAAGTAGGTGGCGGGGCTGTTTCGGGTGACCACCCGCAGCACACCATCCTCCTTTACGCGCTCCAGCGTGTTGGGTTTATCAACACAGCCGCTGAGCACCAGGAAGAGTCCGGTTGCGATCAGCCATTTGGCGTACCGCGGACGCAAAGCCGTTGGGAAAAACATGTGCGCAGTATACGCAAAGGACCACGGGCGCCATATCTCGACAGCGAAGGGGTTGTCTGCTAGAGATCACAAAACCGAGCAAAACCCCGCAGGAATGGGCCTTGCCCGCATTTTGTTACAGTAAAAATAAGCCAGGGTCACACACCCAATTAACCTGACTTTCGAGGCAGAAACACAGAATGGCACCCGAGTGCAACCGTGCGTAGCGTTTCGGGTGATGTCGCGGGCTGTTTAGGCTAGAATGCACGGCCTCAAAGCACACCCCTTCCCGAGGCTGTCCCGAAGATGTTGATCCTGCGCGGCGCTCCTGCCCTTTCTGCCTTTCGCCACAGCAAGCTCCTTGAGCAACTGAGCCAGAAGGTCCCGGCTGTCAGTGGCCTGTATGCTGAATTCGCTCACTTCGCCGAAGTTACCGGCGTCCTGACCGGCGACGAACAGCAGGTGCTTGCGCGCCTTCTGAAGTACGGTCCAAGCGTTCCGGTCCAGGAGCCGACCGGTCGTCTGTTCCTGGTGTTGCCGCGTTTCGGCACCATCTCGCCATGGTCGAGCAAGGCCAGCGACATCGCTCGCAACTGCGGCCTGAGCAAGATCCAGCGCCTGGAGCGCGGTATTGCGTTCTACGTGGCCGGCCAGTTCAGCGACGCTGAAGCGCAACTGATCTCCGATGCGTTGTACGACCGCATGACCCAGATCGTCCTGGGCAACCTCGAACAGGCCGCCGGCCTGTTCAGCCACGCCGAGCCAAAACCGTTGACCGCGATCGACGTGTTGGGTGGCGGCCGCGCCGCGCTGGAAAAAGCCAACACCGAGCTGGGCCTGGCCCTGGCCGAAGACGAGATCGATTACCTGGTCAACGCCTTCGTCGGCCTGAAGCGCAACCCGCACGACATCGAACTGATGATGTTCGCCCAGGCGAACTCCGAGCACTGCCGTCACAAGATCTTCAACGCCAGTTGGGACATCGACGGCGAGAGCCAGGAAAAAAGCCTGTTCGGCATGATCAAGAACACCTACGTGATGCACAGCGAAGGCGTTCTGTCGGCTTATAAGGACAACGCTTCGGTGATCGTCGGCTCCGTGGCCGGGCGTTTCTTCCCGGACCCTGAGACCCGCCAGTACGGCGCGGTGCAGGAGCCGGTGCACATCCTGATGAAAGTCGAAACTCACAACCACCCGACCGCGATTGCCCCGTTCCCGGGCGCATCCACCGGTTCCGGTGGCGAGATCCGCGACGAAGGCGCGACCGGTCGCGGTGCCAAGCCAAAGGCTGGCCTGACCGGTTTCACCGTATCCAACCTGCAGATCCCGGGTTTCGAACAACCGTGGGAAGTGCCGTACGGCAAGCCTGAGCGCATCGTTACCGCGCTGGACATCATGATCGAAGGCCCGCTCGGCGGCGCTGCGTTCAACAACGAATTCGGTCGTCCGGCGCTGACTGGTTACTTCCGTACCTTCGAACAATCGATCACCACGCCGCACGGTGACGAAGTTCGCGGTTACCACAAGCCGATTATGTTGGCCGGTGGCATGGGCAACATCCGTGAAGAACACGTCAAGAAAGGCGAGATTCTGGTCGGCTCCAAGCTGATCGTACTCGGCGGCCCTGCGATGCTGATCGGCCTGGGCGGCGGCGCGGCTTCCTCCATGGCCACCGGCACCAGCTCGGCAGACCTGGACTTCGCTTCGGTACAGCGCGAAAACCCTGAGATGGAGCGTCGCTGCCAGGAAGTGATCGACCGTTGCTGGCAACTGGGCGACAAGAACCCGATCAGCTTCATCCACGACGTGGGTGCGGGCGGTCTGTCCAACGCCTTCCCGGAACTGGTCAACGACGGCGACCGCGGTGGCCGTTTCGAACTGCGCAACATTCCAAATGACGAGCCGGGCATGGCCCCGCACGAAATCTGGTCCAACGAATCCCAGGAACGTTACGTTCTGGCCGTCGGCCCGGCTGACTTCGAGCGCTTCAAGGCGATCTGCGAACGCGAGCGTTGCCCGTTTGCCGTCGTCGGCGAAGCCACTGCCGAACCGCAACTGACCGTGACCGACAGCCACTTTGGCAACAGCCCGGTGGACATGCCACTGGAAGTGTTGCTGGGCAAGGCGCCACGCATGCACCGTTCGGTGGTTCGTGAAAGCGAACTGGGCGATGACTTCGATCCGTCGACGCTTGACATCGGCAACTGCGTCGAGCGCGTTCTGCATCACCCGGCCGTGGCCAGCAAGAGCTTCCTGATCACCATCGGCGACCGCACCATCACCGGCCTCGTGGCCCGTGACCAAATGGTCGGCCCGTGGCAGGTTCCGGTGGCCGACGTTGCCGTCACCGCCACCAGCTTCGACGTCTACACCGGTGAAGCCATGGCGATGGGCGAGCGTACTCCGCTGGCTCTGCTGGACGCTCCGGCGTCGGGCCGCATGGCCATCGGCGAAACCCTGACCAACATCGCCGCTTCGCGCATCGGCAAGATCTCCGACATCAAACTGTCGGCGAACTGGATGTCGGCGGCCGGTCACCCGGGTGAAGACGCACGTCTGTACGACACCGTGAAAGCGGTCGGCATGGAACTGTGCCCTGAGCTGGGCATCACCATTCCGGTGGGCAAGGACTCGATGTCCATGGCCACCCGCTGGAACGATGAAGGCGTGGACAAGTCCGTGACTTCGCCGATGTCCCTGATCGTGACCGGTTTCGCGCCAGTGACTGACATCCGTCAGACCCTGACCCCGCAACTGCGCATGGACAAGGGCACCACCGACCTGATCCTGATCGACCTCGGCCGTGGCCAGAACCGCATGGGCGCCTCGATCCTCGCGCAGGTTCACGGCAAACTCGGCATGCACGCTCCGGACGTCGATGACGCTGAAGACCTGAAAGCCTTCTTCGCAGTGATCCAGGGCCTCAACGCCGACGGTCACCTGCTGGCTTACCACGACCGTTCCGACGGTGGTCTGCTGACCAGCGTTGTCGAGATGGCCTTCGCCGGTCACTGCGGCCTGAGCCTCAACCTCGACGGTCTGGCGGAAACTTCCGCCGACATCGCCGCCATCCTGTTCAACGAAGAACTGGGTGCCGTGATCCAGGTTCGCCAGGACGCCACGCCGGACATCCTCGCGCAGTTCAGCGCTGCCGGCCTGGGCGACTGCGTGTCGGTCATCGGTCAGCCGATCAACAATGGCGAGATCAACATCACCTTCAACGGTGACACCGTGTTCGAAGGCCAGCGTCGTCTGCTGCAACGCCAGTGGGCCGAGACCAGCTACCAAATCCAGCGTCTGCGTGACAACGCCGACTGCGCCGATCAGGAATTCGACGTACTGCTGGAAGAAGACAACCCGGGCCTGAGCGTCAAGCTCAGCTACGACGTCAACCAGGACGTCGCCGCGCCTTACATCAAGAAAGGCATTCGCCCACAGGTTGCCGTACTGCGTGAGCAGGGCGTCAACGGTCAGGTGGAAATGGCAGCGGCATTCGACCGCGCCGGTTTCAACGCGATCGACGTGCACATGAGCGACATTCTGGCCGGCCGTGTCGACCTGAACGAGTTCAAGGGCATGGTCGCTTGCGGTGGTTTCTCCTATGGCGACGTATTGGGTGCCGGTGAAGGCTGGGCAAAATCGGCGCTGTTCAACAGCCGTGCCCGCGATGCGTTCCAGGGTTTCTTCGAGCGTAACGACAGCTTCACCCTCGGCGTGTGCAACGGTTGCCAGATGATGTCCAACCTGCACGAGCTGATCCCGGGCAGCGAGTTCTGGCCGCACTTCGTGCGTAACCGTTCCGAGCAGTTCGAAGCCCGCGTTGCGATGGTGCAGATTCAGGAATCGAACTCAATCTTCCTGCAAGGCATGGCCGGTTCGCGTATGCCGATCGCCATCGCCCACGGTGAAGGTCATGCCGAGTTCTCCAGCGAAGAAGCACTGCTGGAAGCCGACCTGTCCGGTTGCGTGGCGATGCGTTTCGTCGACAACCACGGCAAGGTCACCGAAAACTACCCGGCCAACCCGAACGGCTCGCCGCGCGGGATCACTGGTTTGACCAGCCGCGACGGTCGCGTAACGATCATGATGCCGCACCCGGAGCGTGTGTTCCGCGCTGTGCAGAACTCGTGGCGTTCGGACGAGTGGAACGAAGATGCACCGCTGATGCGCATGTTCCGTAACGCTCGCGTGTGGGTGAACTAAGCGCCGTGTACAAGCTGAGTTTTTTTGTTCCCGACAGTCATGTCGAAGTGGTCAAAAGCGCCGTATTCGCCGCCGGTGGCGGTCGGATCGGTGCCTATGACCACTGTGCGTGGCAGGTGCTTGGCACTGGCCAGTTTCGTCCGCTGGACGGCAGTCAGCCGTTCATTGGCGAAGCGGGGCAGGTCGAGCAGGTCGAGGAATGGAAGGTTGAGCTTGTGGTGGCCGATGAGTTGATTCGCTCGGTGGTGGCGGCTTTGAAGCAGAGCCATCCCTACGAGACACCGGCCTATGAAGTGTGGCGGTTGGAGGATTTCTGATTCCCTGGCTGCTGAAATAAGAAACCCGCTGAGAGTGATTTCAGCGGGTTTTTTGTTGCTTTGAATTCCTCTGTAGGAGCTGCCGAAGGCTGCGATCTTTTGATTTTGTTTTTTAAGATCAAGGTCAAAAGATCGCAGCCTGCGGCAGCTCCTACACCATGTTCGTTGTGGATTAGACCTTCGCACTCACCTCACTGCGATTGACCAACGCTTCCAGCGCATCACTCAAGCTCGGCGCCTTGTCGCCAACCAGCAGATGCCAGATGCCACCCTCCAACTGACTCACTCCCTGACACCCCAACGCCTTCAGTTCGCACTCCGACAACACCTTGCCATCCGCCAGTTGCAGGCGAATGCGGGTCATGGCCACGCAGTCCAGTTGCAGCACATTGTCGCCACCGCCGAGCGCGTTCAGCCATTGCTGGGCCTCAGGTGTCGCCACGGCGGCAGGGGGCGGTGCGTCGACAGCGACCGCCGGGGTGGAGATCAGCGCGCGACCCAGCGCCGGCATCGCGAGGCGAATCTCGTCGGCAATGCTGTCGGCCATCGGCCCGACCACCACCTGCAAACTTCCGCCCTTGCCCGGGCGTACCACGGCCATGGCGCCCAGCGCTTTCAAATCCGCGTCCGAGGCCTTGTTGCGGTCCACCATGTCCAGGCGCAAGCGTGTGGTGCAGGCGCCGACGGTGATCAGGTTTTCCGCGCCGCCCAAGGCCTTGATGTACGCCCCGGCCCGTTCGTTGTCGGCCACAACGACTTGCTCGGCGGCGGCGACGCCTTCACGGCCCGGGGTTTTCAGGTCGAAGCGGCGGATACAGAAATCAAACACGACGTAGTAGATGACGGCGTACGCCAGGCCAACCGGGAACACCAGCCAGCCGTTGGTGGATTTGCCCCAGCCAAGAACCATGTCGATGAAGCCGCCGGAAAAGGTGAAGCCCAAATGGATGTTCAGCGCGTTGGTGACGGCCATCGCCAGACCGGTCAGCAAGGCGTGCAGCAAAAACAGCAGCGGCGCGAGGAACATGAAGGCGAATTCGATCGGCTCGGTCACGCCGGTCAAAAATGCAGTCAGCGCCATCGACAGAAAAATCCCACCCATGATTTTGCGGCGTTCCGGCAACGCATTGCGGTACATCGCCAGGCACGCGGCGGGCAGGCCGAAGATCATCATCGGGAACATGCCGGTCATGAACTGGCCGCCTTTAGGGTCGCCGGCAAAGTAGCGCGACAGATCACCGGTCACCAACGCGCCGGTGGTTGGGTCGGTGAAGTTGCCGAACACGAACCACGCCATGTTGTTGAGGATGTGGTGCAGGCCGGTGACGATCAGCAGGCGGTTGAACACGCCGAAGACGAATGCACCGAAGCTGCCGCTTTCCATCATCAACGTGCCGAAGCTGTTGATGCCTTGCTGGATTGGCGGCCAGATGTAGCCGAAAACCACGCCCAGGCCGACCGCGGCGAACCCGGTGACAATCGGCACGAAGCGCCGGCCACCGAAAAATGCCAGGTACTCCGGCAACTTGATGTCCTTGAAACGGTTGTACAGCGCGCCGGCCATCAAGCCGCTGACGATCCCGGCGAGCATGCCCATGTTGATGCTCGCATCCAGCACCTTGAGCGTGGAGATCATCACCAGATAGCCAATGACACCGGCAAGGCCTGCGGTGCCGTTATTGTCCTTGGCGAACCCGACCGCGATGCCGATGGCAAAGATCATTGCCAGGTTGGCGAAGATCACCTGACCAGCGTCGTGAATGATTGCGATGTTCAGCAAGTCGGTGTCGCCCAGGCGCAGCAACAGGCCGGCAATCGGCAGGATCGCGATCGGCAGCATCAGCGCGCGGCCGAGGCGCTGCAGGCCTTCAATGAAAAGTTGGTACATGGCGGTTCTCCCTGGTTTCTTTTTGTTCTTTAGCTCAGAGGCCAATGCTGATGACAGGCGTGACGCACCGCGCTGGCGCTGCTCAGTTTGAGCAGGTCGTGGCTGATGCGCCGGCATTCGCTGGCGTCGAGGTGGCGCACGCGGTCCTTGATTTCGCCGATCTGCACCGGGCTCACCGACAGTTCACTCACGCCCAGCCCGATCAATACCGGCGTCGCCAGTGGATCAGACGCCAGCGCCCCGCAGACTCCGACCCAACGCTGATGCTGCGCAGCACCGGCGCAGGTTTGCGCGATCAGTCGCAGCAAGGCCGGGTGCATGGCATCGACTCGCGAAGCAAGACCGGCGTGGTCACGGTCCATGGCCAGGGTGTATTGCGACAGGTCGTTGGTGCCGATGGACAGGAAGTCCGCGTGTTCGGCCAGTTGCTCGGCCAGCAGCGCGGCGGCCGGGACTTCGATCATGACGCCCAGCTCCGGGCGTTGCGTCAGGCCGAGTTCGGTACACAAGGCATCGAGACGCTGGCGGATGTGCAGCAGTTCATCGACTTCGGTCACCATCGGCAACAGGATCCGGCAACGCGATAAAGGCGTGACATGTAGCAAGGCTCGCAGTTGCTGGTCGAGGATTTCCGGGCGCGCCTGAGCCAGGCGA
The DNA here is from genome assembly GCF_047784845.1 of Pseudomonas sp. NFX98. NCBI lineage: Bacteria > Pseudomonadati > Pseudomonadota > Gammaproteobacteria > Pseudomonadales > Pseudomonadaceae > Pseudomonas > Pseudomonas sp. NFX98. The sequence goes on from NZ_JBLNNF010000021.1 coordinate 46,007, forward strand.
ATGCCGCGCAGGCCCAACACGGGGTTGGCTTCAGCGGGCAATGGCAGATAGTCGAGTTGCTTGTCGCCGCCGACGTCGATGGTGCGGATGATCACCGACTTGTCGCCCATGTCATCGAGCACTGCTTGATAGGCGTGACGCTGTTCCTGTTCGTCCGGCGCGGTGTGGCGGTCGACGAACAGAAACTCGGTACGCAGCAGGCCGACGCCATCCGCGCCGTTGGCCAAGGCGTCGGCCGCTTCAGTGCTGGATGCCACGTTGGCCGCGACTTCAATTTGCACGCCATCAAGGGTTTGCGCCGGGGTGTGCGCCTGCGCCTGTTGCTCGGTGCGGCGCAGTTGTTGAGCACGTTGCGCGTCCCGCACTTCGGCCAGACGTTCTGCGGTTGGAATCAATTCGAGACGACCGCCGTCGGCATCCAGCACCACCGCTTGGCCCTGCTCCTGATCCAGCAGCGACGAACCCAGGGCGACCATGCACGGCAAGCCTTTGCCCCGCGCAAGAATCGCCACGTGAGACGTCGCTCCGCCTTCGGCCATGCACAGCCCCGCCACACCTTGCTGACTCAGTTGCAGCAGGTCGGATGGGGTCAACTCATGGGCGGCGATGATCGCGCCGGGCGGAATGTCGTAATGCCAGGCTTCGCCGAGCAGGGCGCGCAGCACCCGTTGCTTGAGGTCGCGCAGGTCGTTGGCGCGTTCGGCTAGCAGTGAACTGCCGAGTTGCTGGAGCACGTCGCACTGTGCGTCGATCGACTGACTCCAGGCGTGAGTCGCGGCTGTACCGAGTTGTATGGAGTGATCGGCGGCGTCGAGCAATGCCGGGTCTTCCAGTAGCGCGAGGTGCGCGGCGAAGATGGCCTCTTCGTCAGTGCTTTTGTGTTTTCTGGCCTGGGCCAGGGTGCCGGCGATTTCACTGCGCACCTGGGTTAGCGCAGTGTCGAGGGCTTGTCGTTGTTGCGTCGGATCATTGTGCCCGGCATCCACCGGCAGGCTGATCGCGTTCAAACGAAACAGCGGTCCGCCGACCAACCCCGGTGCCGCACAGACACCGTGCAACACACCCGCTTCAGCCGCACGATTGCGCTGGGCCATCGGTGCTGGCGCGGCGGCGTGATGTTCTTCGGCCAACGCTGTGGACAAGGCGATCAACAAGGCTTGCAACGCGGCTTCGGCGTCCGGGCCCTGGCAGCTGACCTGAACGTCGTCCTGCTCGCCGATCGCCAAACCCATGAGACCGATCAGGCTGTCGCAGGTCGCCGATTTGCCGGCGAAATGCAGCTGCGACTTGCTCTTGAAGCCTTGGGCGGTCTGACGAATCAGCGCTGCGGGCCGCGCGTGCAAACCGCCGCGATGGGCGATGCGGATGTGGCCGATCTGCTCTTCGCCGACAAGCTCCAGTTCAGAATGAGCGCCAACGCCGTTGCGACGAATGATGTGCAACAACGGCTCGCCGACCTTCACCGATTTGAGCGTGATGGGCCGAGCCTGAAAATCCTGACTGTTGGTGAGGATCAGCAGACTGACCAGGCTTTTGCACTGTTGCGCGACCTTGTCCTGGTCGTAGCGCAGCAGCGGCTGGCCGTTGGCGACTCGCGCGCCTTCCTGCACCAGCATGGTAAAGCCCTGGCCTTGCAGCTCGACCGTGTCGAGTCCCAGGTGCAACAGCAATTCGGCGCCGTTGTCGGCACGCAGGGTCACGGCGTGGCCGGTGCGCGCGACGTGCACCACGACACCGGCGCAAGGCGCGTGCAGGGTGTCGTTCAAGGGATCGATGGCGATCCCGTCACCCATGGCGCCGCTGGCGAACACCGCATCCGGGACTTTCGCGAGCGTGAGCACCGGGCCGCTGAGCGGGGCGCTGAGGGTCAGCTCTTTATTGTTTTTGTGCATGGCTCGGTCTCATCAGGAAAACTACGATTCGGAAATCTGGCCCGGTCTCTCTTGTAGGAGCTGTCGAGTGAAACGAGGCTGCGATCTTTTTAAATGCAAGATCAAAAGATCGCAGCCTCGTTTCACTCGACAGCTCCTACAGGGGGATTTTTTTCAGTGCGTGCGCGTGACTTTGCTCAGGTGCCGTGGCTGGTCCGGGTCCATGCCGCGAGCGACGGCCAGGCCGGCAGCCATCACGTAGAAGCTCTGGATCGCCAGGATCGGATCGAGGGCCGGGTGTTCGGCGCAGGTTAATGTCAGGTCGCGTTCGAGCACATCATCAGGCGCTGCCAGCAAGACGCGGGCACCGCGCTGGCGCATGTCGGCGGCCAGGCTCAGCAAACCGGCCTGCTCGGCACCCCGTGGGGCGAAAACCAGTAGCGGATAGTTGTCGCCGATCAACGCCATTGGCCCGTGACGCACCTCCGCGCTGCTAAAGGCTTCGGCCTGGATCGCCGAGGTTTCCTTGAACTTGAGCGCCGCTTCCTGAGCGATGGCGAAACCAGCGCCACGGCCAATCACCATCAAGCGCTGGCAATCGCGCAAAGCCTCGATGGCCGGGCTCCAATCCTGTCGCGCAGCGTCACGCAGGCCTTCGGGCAAGGCGAGGCCGGCTTCGAGCAATTCGGCATCGTCTTTCCAGTGGCCGATCAACCGGGCGCTGGCGCTGAGGGTGGCGATAAAGCTCTTGGTCGCGGCGACGCTGCTTTCGGTGCCGGCCAACAGCGGCAGGCTGAATTCGCAGGCGGCTTCCAGCGGCGAATCTGCGGCGTTGACCAGCGAAACGCTCAAGGCACCGCGTTTGCGCAACAGGCGCAGGCTGTTGACCAGATCAGGACTTTGCCCCGATTGCGAGAAGGCGAACGTCACCTGACCGCTGACCTTCAACGGCGCCTGCTGCATGGTCACCACCGACATCGGCAACGAGGCCACCGGATAGCCCAGCAGTTGCATGGTCAGGTAGGCGAAGTAACTGGCCGCGTGGTCGGAACTGCCGCGCGCCACGGTCATCACCACTTGCGGCGGTTGACGGCGCAGGCGTCCGGCAATCTCGATCATTTGTGGATCGAGTTGCTGCAATTGGGCTTGCACGGCCTCGAACGAGGACAGCGCCTCTTCAAGCATTTTTGAAGTCAATGTCTTCTCCTTCGACCATGACGGCGGTCAGTTTCAGTGAGCGATCCAGCCGCACGCAGTCGGCCCAGGCACCCGGTTGCAGGCGCCCGCGTTCGGTGATGCCGAGGTAATCGGCGGGGAATTGCGACAGACGCTGCGAAGCCTCGGCGATCGGCAAACCGATCTTCACCAGGTTGCGCAGGGCCTGATCCATGGTCAGCGTGCTGCCGGCCAGCGTGCCGTCGGGCAGGCGTACGCCGCCCAGGCATTTGGTCACGGTGTGGCTGCCGAGCTTGTATTCACCGTCGGGCATGCCCGCGGCGGCGGTCGAGTCGGTGACGCAATACAGGCACGGGATCGAACGCAGGGCCACGCGGATCGCGCCGGGGTGCACGTGCAGCAAGTCGGGAATCAGCTCGGCGAATTTGGCGTGGGCCAGCGCCGCGCCGACGATGCCCGGCTCGCGGTGATGCAACGGGCTCATGGCGTTATAGAGGTGGGTGAAACTGGTCGCGCCAGCTTCAAGCGCGGCGACGCCTTCCTCATAACTGCCAAGCGTGTGGCCGATCTGCATACGCACGCCTCGGCTGCTGAGGGCGCGGATCAGGGCATCGTGACCGGCGATTTCCGGGGCGATGGTGATGACGCGAATCGGCGCCAGCGCCAGGTACTCTTCGACTTCGGCCATCAGCGCGGTGTGGGCGAAATTCGGTTGAGCGCCGAGTTTTCCGGGATTGATGTACGGGCCTTCGAGGTGCACGCCGAGGACGCGGGCGCTGCCTTTTGGGCGCTGCTCACAGAACTCGCCGACGGCTTTAAGCACGCGCGAGATTTCCTCGCTCGGCGCGGTCATGGTGGTGGCCAGCAGCGATGTGGTGCCGAAGCGCACGTGGGTTTTGGTGATGGTTTCGAAGGCGGGTGCACCTTCCATGATGTCTTTGCCGCCGCCGCCGTGAACGTGCAGGTCAATGAAACCTGGCAGCAGATATGGCAAGTCATTGTCTGCCGGATCGCAGGGCAGGCCTTCGATCGACACGACTTTGCCGTGTTCGTGAACCAGTCGGCCGCGAATCCAGCCGTCGGGGGTGAGGATGTTGTCTTCGGACATGATCTGTTCTCGATGTTCGGCTTAGCGACGCAGCTCAGCCACAAAGTCGTAGTAGTCGTTGCGGCAATAAGTGTCGGTGACTTCGATCGGCGTGTTGTCTTCGAGGTAGCCGACCCGGGTCATCAGCAACATGGCGGTGCCAGGGGCGATGCCCACCAGTGCGGCGAACTCGTCTGAGGCGTTGATTGCCTGAATGTGCTGCAACGCGCGGACGATCGGTTTGCCGATGCCGTCGAGGTATTCGTAAAGGGAGTCGCCGACTGCTTGCGGCTTGGGAATGATCGAGGCGGGCAGGGTGCTCATCTCGATGGCCATCACCGTGTCGTCGGCCTTGCGCAGGCGTTTGAGGCGCGCAACTTTGTCGTTGGGCGACAGACCGAGGCGGATCAGTTCTTCGTGGGTCGGCAGGGTGATTTCTCGTTCCAGCCATTGGGAGCCAGGCACGAAGCCTTTGAGGCGGAGCATTTCGCTGAAACCGGAAAGGCGCGACAGCGGTTGTTCCAGGCGCGGAGTGATGAACGTGCCGGAGCCTTGGTTGCGGCGGATCAGGCCTTGTTCGAACAGCACTTCCAACGCCTTGCGTGCGGTGACACGGGAGATACCCAACATTTCGCTGAGGTTGCGCTCCGACGGCATCGCCTGCTCGGCTTTCCACTGGCCGGCATGGATCGCCGCTTCCAGATTGCGCGCCAGTTGCAGGTACAGCGGCGTGGGTTGGGTGTCGTCGGGGCGTAGGGCCTGGAGGTCGTTCATGTAGGTTCTGTCCGATGCGGATGTAGGATTGTTGTCGATCGGTTGTGGGTCGAAAACTAATACCACTTGAATACCATGTCAACGGCAGTGCTTTACCGCAGATGAGCGAAAACAGCCAAATGCGGCGCGGCTGTAGGTGGGTTGGTCTGAAGTGGTATTAGCGGTGGGGTTTAGAACGACAAAGATCGCAGCCTGCGGCAGCTCCTACAGAGCGAAATGGTATTCATCCTCTAGGAGCTGCCGCAGACTGCGATCTTTTGAATTTATTTTTCGAGGGCGACCAATGGTCGTGGGGAATTACGGGCGGATTTCGATCATCGTGCCGTCCGGCACCAGGTTCCAGACTTCGCGCATGTCCATGTTGCGCATGGCGATGCAGCCGTCGGTCCAGTCCAGGGTGTGGAACAGTTGCTCGGGATTGTCTTCGGTGTCCGGCGTGCCATGGATCATGATCATGCCGCCGGGATCGACGCCTTCACGCCGTGAACGGGCGGAATCGCTGATGTTCGGGTAGGAAATGTGCATCGCCAGGTTGAATTTTTCACTGGTCTTGCGCCAGTCGAGCCAGTAGAAGCCTTCCGGCGTGCGTTTATCGCCTTCCATAAGCTTCTGTCCCTTGGGGCGTTTGCCCAGGGAAATGCGATAGGTCTTGATCGGCTTGCCGTCATTGATCAATTGCAGTTGATGGGAAGACTTGAGAACCAGGACTTTCTCGATGACCTTGCCGTCAAGCGATCCCACGGCCGAAGCCTGGGACACCGCTACGAACGACAAACAGAACAGGGCAAGCAACCAGCGCATTGAAACGATTCCCCAGGAGGTGTCGCGACTATATATATTTATAGGTGTTTTTTTAGTTGGCAGGCTGAGCAAGCGGCGGGATCGATTCGGACCGCACGGGGTAGACCTCGGTCCGCCGGTCAGCGAAGAAGCATTCTAAGGTACGGCCCACCGTGCGGAAAGCCAGCTCGTCCCACGGAATGTCCGCTTCGTCGAATAGTTGCACTTCCAGGCTCTCGGGACCGGCAGCAAAGTCCAGGTCCGCCAGTTCGGCGCGGAAGAACACATGCACCTGGCTGATGTGCGGCACATCGATCAGCGTGTAGATGCTCAGGTTGCGCACCCGGGCGCAGGCTTCCTCGGCGGTTTCGCGAACGGCCGCCTGCTCGATGGTCTCACCGTTCTCCATGAAACCGGCGGGCAGGGTCCAGTAACCCAGGCGCGGCTCTATCGCGCGGCGGCAGAGCAAGACCTTGGTGCCCCAGGTCGCGACGCAGCCAGCGACGATATTGGGGTTCTGGTAATGAATGGTGTGACAGCTGTCGCAGACAAAACGCAGGCGTGAATCGCCTTCGGGAATGCGCTGGGTCACCGGGTTGCCGCACTGACTGCAAAATTTCATGCTTGGGTTCCTGAATGCTGCGCCTATCTTGGCGTGCGGCGGTGTCTGTCGGCAAGTTGTCGTTTCGCGACATGGGGCTGTTGCGGGGGTTGGGCGGCCGCAGCGATTGGTGCATGATGCCGGGTAAGGCACAGATCGAGAACACTCATGCTGGACGAGCTACTGCATCGGGTAAGCAACCACACACCGCGCACGCTGGAGACCGACCGCCGTTTCCCCGAGGCCGCCGTACTGGTGCCCATCACCCGCAGTGACGAACCGGAACTGGTGTTGACCCTGCGTGCAAGCGGGCTCTCGACCCATGGCGGCGAAGTCGCTTTCCCCGGCGGACGCCGTGACCCCGAAGACCCGGACCTGATTTTCACCGCCCTGCGCGAAGCCGAAGAAGAGATCGGCCTGCCGCCGGGTCTGGTCGAAGTGATCGGCCCGCTCAGCCCGCTGATCTCCCTGCATGGCATCAAGGTCACGCCTTATGTCGGCGTGATTCCGGATTTCGTCGAGTACCGGGCCAACGATGCCGAGATCGCTGCAGTGTTCAGCGTGCCGCTGGAATTCTTCCGCAAAGACCCGCGTGAGCACACCCACCGCATCGATTATCAGGGCCGTAGCTGGTACGTGCCGAGCTACCGCTATGGCGAGTACAAGATCTGGGGGCTGACGGCGATCATGGTCGTCGAGTTGATCAATCTGCTCTATGACGCGAAAATCAGCCTGCACCAGCCACCCAAAAGCTTTATCAATACCTGAGCCATCGTTCGAATGGCCTGAAAACGCGGCTGCCTGAGCCCTGAGGAAAATCACGATGAAATACCGTCTGGGCGACGCCCGCGTCGAAACCCACCCACAGAGCTGGGTCGCACCCAATGCCGTGCTGGTGGGCAAGGTCAAGCTGGAAGAGGGCGCCAACGTCTGGTTCAACGCCGTGCTGCGCGGCGACAATGAGCTGATCCTGATCGGCAAGAACAGCAACGTCCAGGACGGCACCGTGATGCACACCGACATGGGCTATCCGCTGACCATCGGCACCGGCGTGACCATCGGCCACAACGCGATGCTCCATGGCTGCACCGTGGGCGACTACAGCCTGATCGGGATCAACGCGGTGATCCTCAACGGCGCGAAGATCGGCAAGAATTGCATCATCGGCGCCAATTCGCTGATCGGCGAAGGCAAAGAGATTCCGGACGGTTCGCTGGTCATGGGCTCGCCAGGCAAGGTTGTGCGCGAGCTGACCGAGCCGCAGAAGAAGATGCTGGAAGCCAGTGCCGCTCACTATGTGCATAACTCGCAGCGCTACGCCCGCGATCTGGCCGAGCAGGAAGAATGAGCACACCCGAACGCCCGGTGGCATCGCCCTGCGTGAGCATTTGTGCGCTGGATGACGATGACATCTGCACCGGTTGCCAACGCACGGTGGAAGAAATCACCCGCTGGAGCCGCATGGACAATGCCGAGCGCCGTAAGGTGCTGGGGTTGTGTCATGAGCGGGCGAAGGCCAGTGGGTTGGTGTGGATGATCGGTAAAACACCAGGGCAGCAATAGAAGATCAAGATCAAAAGATCGCAGCCTTCGGCAGCTCCTACAGGGATTGTGTAGGAGCTGCCGAAGGCTGCGATCTTTTGACTTTGTGGTCAGCTGAAGTACCCTGTGCACAAAATTGACAGGTACTTGTACACGCCATGCTCTTCCTGATCGCCTACATCAGCAGCGTCGTGCTGATCAACTTCGCCTTTTCCACCGCGCCGCACCTGGACATCATCTGGTCAGCCTGGGGCGGGTTGGTGTTCATCCTGCGCGACATGGTGCAAACGCGCTTCGGCCACGGTGCGATTGCGGCGATGCTGGCGGCGCTGGTGTTGTCTTATATAACGTCCGATCCGTCCATCGCCCTGGCCAGCGCCACGGCGTTCGCCGTATCCGAGTGCATCGACTGGCTGGTGTTCAGCATCACCAAGCGTCCGCTGCACGACCGCCTGTGGATAAGTTCGGCGCTGAGCATTCCCCTCGATACTGTTATCTTTTTCGGCATGATCGACGCGCTGACGCCGGGCGTGATCCTCACCGCGCTTGGCTCGAAGTTCGCCGGTGTGACCGCCGTATGGCTGATCATGGCCTGGCGCCTGCGCAAACAGGCTGTCGTCGGCTGAAGTTCATGTAAAATGCCGCGCTTTCTCCCCATGGGAAGCGTGCTTCCCTCGATGATCCGCTCCTTGAGGACCTTCAGATGACCCGTATCGGAACCCCATTGTCGCCGACCGCGACCCGCGTATTGATGTGTGGCTGTGGCGAGTTGGGCAAGGAAGTGGTGATCGAGCTGCAACGCCTGGGCGTTGAAGTGATTGCCGTGGACCGCTACGCCAACGCGCCCGCCATGCAGGTGGCGCACCGCAGCCACGTGATCAATATGCTCGACGGTGCTGCCCTGCGTGCCGTGATCGAGGCCGAGAAGCCACACTTCATCGTGCCGGAAATCGAAGCCATCGCCACCGCGACCCTGGTGGAACTGGAAGCCGAAGGCTTCACCGTGATCCCGACCGCCCGCGCTACGCAACTGACCATGAACCGTGAAGGCATCCGTCGCCTGGCCGCCGAAGAGCTGGACCTGCCGACCTCGCCGTATCACTTTGCCGACACTTTCGAGGACTACAGCAAGGCCGTCGAAGACCTCGGTTTCCCATGTGTCGTCAAGCCGGTCATGAGTTCCTCGGGCAAAGGCCAGAGCCTGTTGCGCAGCTTTGAAGACGTGAAGACAGCCTGGGATTACGCTCAAGAAGGTGGCCGCGCCGGTAAAGGCCGCGTGATCATCGAAGGCTTCATCGATTTCGACTACGAAATCACCCTGCTGACCGTGCGTCACATCGGCGGCACTACGTTCTGTGCGCCGGTCGGTCACCGTCAGGAGAAGGGCGACTACCAGGAATCCTGGCAGCCGCAAGCCATGAGCCCGGTTGCCCTGGCCGAGTCCGAGCGTGTCGCCAAAGCCGTGACCGAGGCCTTGGGTGGCCGTGGTCTGTTTGGCGTCGAGTTGTTCATCAAGGGTGATCAGGTGTGGTTCAGCGAAGTCTCGCCGCGCCCGCATGATACCGGTCTGGTGACGTTGATTTCCCAGGACCTGTCGCAGTTCGCACTGCACGCCCGCGCGATTCTGGGTCTGCCGATTCCATTGATCCGTCAGTTCGGGCCTTCGGCTTCGGCGGTGATTCTGGTGGAAGGGCAGTCGACCCAGACTGCTTTCGCCAATCTGGGCGCCGCGTTGAGCGAGCCGGATACCGCGCTGCGTCTGTTCGGCAAGCCTGAAGTCAACGGTCAGCGCCGCATGGGCGTGGCCCTGGCGCGCGACGAATCGATCGAAGCCGCCCGCGCCAAGGCGACCCGTGCTTCGCAGGCGGTTGTCGTCGAGCTGTAAAAACCGCTTGGACCGCACCACAAAACCTGTGGGAGCGGGCTTGCCCGCGATGGCGTCAGAACATCAAACATTGATGTTGACTGAACCATCGCTATCGCGGGCAAGCCCGCTCCCACAGGGTCGGTGCCAGGCACTAGGTCGGAGTCGACCTATAATTTGTGCATGCGCAAGACCCTTTCATCAAAGCTTCAGGCCTGTACCCCATGAATTCGCAAAGCATCATCGTCCCGAAAATCTCCACGCTGCCGGTGCATGAGCCCCGGGCCCGGGCGATCGTGCGTTGGCTGGTGCGCAAGAACATCATCCAGGAAGAACTGACCACCTGCGGTCGCACCGGCAATCGCATGGCCCACGCCATTGGCGACGGTGCCCGCGCGGTGGTCCTGCATCCGGAGGCCCTGCCGTTCGGCGAGCCGGTCAACGGCCTGGAGATCGTCACCAAGCGCTGCATCTATACGCCGGCCAAGGGCTTCCTTGAGGAAGCGGGCTGCGCCGAGTGCCGCAAGGAAATTGGCGAAGCCCTGTTCGAAAGCCTGGAAGACTGGATGCCGGGGCGCACCGATAACTTCACTTGCCCGGAATGCGGGCATGAAGACGACATCAACGGCTTTCTGTTTTTGCAGGAGTGCGGTTTCTCCAACCTCGGTTTCATCTTCAACAACTGGGCCGAAGCCGGGTTCAAACAGAGCTTTCTCGACGAATTTGCCGATTGGCTGGATCAGCCGGTCAGTTGGGTGAAGGTCGAACTCTAAGCGCGGTATTCCCCTGTAGGAGCTGCCGCAGGCTGCGATCTTTTGATCTTGTTTTCCGAAGATCAAAGTCAAAAGATCGCAGCCTTCGGCAGCTCCTACGAAAAGCCTGAATTTCCGTATATCTGTAACATCGATAATAGACAGAGTTTTACATTGAACCCGAGGGGGTGTCTGACTATAATGGCGCGCTTCCATTTTCCCGCTCGGGAGCCCCCGCGATGCTGCGTATCAGCCAAGAAGCTCTGACATTCGACGACATTCTCCTAGTGCCCGGTTATTCCGAGGTGCTTCCTAACGAAGTCAGTCTCAAGACCCGCCTTACCCGTGGCATCGAACTGAATATTCCATTGGTTTCCGCCGCCATGGACACCGTCACTGAAGCCCGTCTGGCAATCGCCATGGCTCAGGAAGGTGGTATCGGCATTATCCACAAGAACATGACCATCGAGCAGCAAGCTGCCGAAGTGCGCAAGGTCAAGCGTTACGAAGCCGGTGTGGTCAAGGATCCGATCACCATCGACGCCGACGCTACCGTGCGCGAACTGTTCGAACTCACCCGCATGCACAACATCTCCGGCGTTCCGGTGCTGCACAATGGCGACCTGGTCGGCATTGTCACCTCCCGTGACGTGCGTTTCGAGAACCGTCTGGAAGCCACTGTCCGTGAAGTGATGACGCCTAAAGAGCGTCTGGTCACGGTCAAGGAAGGCGCCGACAAGAACGATGTGCGTGAATTGCTGCACAAGCACCGCATCGAGCGCGTGCTGATCGTCGACGACAAATTCACCCTTAAGGGCATGATGACCGTCAACGACATCGAAAAAGCCAAGGCTTACCCGCTGGCCAGCAAGGACGATCAAGGTCGTCTGCGCGTGGGCGCTGCCGTCGGTACCGGTAAAGACACCGGCGACCGCGTTGCAGCCCTGGTCAACGCCGGCGTTGACGTGGTGGTGGTCGACACCGCTCACGGTCACTCCAAAGGCGTGATCGACCGCGTTCGCTGGGTCAAACAGAATTTCCCTGAAGTGCAGGTGATCGGCGGCAACATCGCCACCGGCGCTGCCGCCAAGGCCTTGGCCGAAGCCGGCGCTGACGCCGTCAAGGTCGGTATCGGCCCAGGCTCGATCTGTACCACCCGTATCGTCGCCGGTGTCGGCGTCCCGCAAATCAGTGCCATCGCCAACGTTGCCGCTGCCCTTGAAGGCACTGGCGTACCGTTGATCGCCGACGGCGGCATCCGTTTCTCCGGTGACCTGTCCAAGGCCATCGTAGCCGGTGCTTCCTGCGTGATGATGGGCTCGATGTTCGCCGGTACTGAAGAAGCGCCGGGCGAGATCGAACTGTTCCAGGGTCGTTCGTACAAGGCTTATCGCGGCATGGGTTCGCTGGGCGCCATGTCCCAGGCACAAGGTTCCTCCGACCGTTACTTCCAGGACTCCTCGGCAGGCGCCGAGAAACTGGTTCCGGAAGGCATCGAAGGGCGTGTTCCTTATAAGGGCACCCTGAGCGCGATCATCCATCAACTGATGGGCGGCTTGCGTTCCTCGATGGGCTACACCGGCAGCGCCGACATCGAAGAAATGCGCACCAAGCCCGAGTTCGTGCGGATCACCGGCGCTGGCATGGCCGAGTCCCACGTTCACGACGTGCAGATCACCAAAGAAGCGCCAAACTACCGCGTAGGTTGAGCCTTCAAGCAACAAGCTAAGCAACCGGGGCTGTTTTATTCAGCCCCGAGTTGTTTCTGAATCACGACTGTTTCCGAATTTTTTAGACGAGACTGAATCATGGCCCTCGACATTCACGCCCACCGCATCCTGATCCTCGACTTCGGTTCCCAGTACACCCAGCTGATCGCCCGCCGCGTGCGTGAAATCGGTGTGTACTGCGAACTGCACCCGTTCGACATGGACGAAGATGCGATCCGCGAATTCGCTCCTAAAGGCGTCATCCTCGCCGGCGGCCCGGAATCTGTTCACGAAGCCAACAGCCCTCGCTGCCCGCAAGCCGTTTTCGACCTGGGCGTACCGGTCTTCGGTATCTGCTACGGCATGCAGACCATGGCCGAGCAGTTGGGCGGCAAGGTTGAAGGTTCCGAGCTGCGTGAGTTCGGTTACGCCCGCGTAGACGTGGTCGGCAAGAGCCGCCTGCTCGACGGCATCGAAGACCACATCGACGCCGACGGCCTGTTCGGCCTCGACGTGTGGATGAGCCACGGTGACAAGGTCACCAAGATGCCGGAAGACTTCCACATCCTGGCCAGCACCCCGAGCTGCCCGATCGCCGGCATGTTCAGCGATGAGCGTCGCTACTACGGCGTGCAGTTCCACCCGGAAGTGACCCACACCAAGCAGGGCGGTCGCATCCTGTCGCGCTTCATCCTCGACATCTGCGAGTGTGAAGCCCTGTGGACTCCATCGAAAATCGCTGAAGACGCCATCGCCCAGGTTCGCGCCCAGGTCGGCACCGACAACGTTCTGCTCGGCCTGTCCGGCGGTGTCGACTCCTCGGTAGTTGCCGCGCTGCTGCACAAAGCCATCGGCGACCAGCTGACCTGCGTATTCGTCGACAACGGCCTGCTGCGCCTGCACGAAGGCGAGCAAGTGATGGCCATGTTCGCCGAGAACATGGGCGTCAAGGTGATTCGCGCCAACGCCGAAGACCAGTTCCTGAACAACCTGGCCGGCGAAGCCGACCCGGAGAAGAAGCGCAAGATCATCGGCCGCACCTTCATCGACGTGTTCGATGCCCAGTCCAACAAACTGGACAACATCAAGTATCTCGCCCAGGGCACCATCTACCCGGACGTGATCGAGTCGGCTGGCGCAAAAAGCGGCAAGGCCCACGTGATCAAGTCGCACCACAACGTGGGCGGCCTGCCGGAAGAAATGAACCTGAAACTGGTCGAGCCACTGCGCGAACTGTTCAAGGACGAAGTCCGTCGTCTGGGCCTGGAACTGGGCCTGCCGTACGACATGGTCTACCGTCACCCGTTCCCGGGCCCGGGCCTGGGCGTGCGGATCCTCGGTGAAGTGAAGAAGGAATACGCTGACCTGCTGCGTCGCGCCGACCACATCTTCATCGAAGAACTGCGCAAAGCCGACTGGTACCACAAAGTCAGCCAGGCATTCGTGGTGTTCCAGCCGGTGAAATCGGTTGGCGTGGTCGGTGATGGCCGTCGTTACGCCTGGGTCGTGGCCCTGCGTGCCGTAGAAACCATCGACTTCATGACCGCGCGTTGGGCACACCTGCCTTACGAACTGCTGGAAACGGTTTCCGGCCGCATCATCAATGAAATCGAAGGCATCTCCCGCGTCACTTACGACGTGTCGAGCAAGCCGCCAGCGACCATTGAGTGGGAATGATCCCGCACCCGTCTTGAGCGTTTGAAGGCTGGAACGACAAAAGCCGTGTGAAATCCGATTTCACACGGCTTTTTTGTGGGTGGGTTACAACGGTTTCGACCAGCCAGCCAATGTCAGGCCCATTTCGTCCAGAGCCTGTAACAACGCTTTCACGCTGCCATAGTGCTTGCCACTCACCGAAGGCCAGTTCGAGCGCTCGATGTAGTAGCGGCCGTTCTCACTTTCGATCAGCGTGCGCACGAGCGCATTGCTGCGGCTGCGATGAACCAGAAAGGTCATGCCGGGTTGCAGTTTCAAGGTGTACATCCCTTGCCGAGACAGGAGTGTTTCTATTTCCGGCATGGTCTGTGCCGTCCATGGTGTTTCGATTCGCAGGCGCAAATCACCTCTGGCCAGCGCGCTGCGGTCAAATGCGCTGCCGCCCAGAGGCAGGATTTTGCCGGGATCAGGTTCGATGCCTGAAGAAATCCCTTCGGCAACGTCTTCAACGCGAATGCCGATGGCTTCCTCCAGTTCACTGACTCCCGCCACCCCCTCGAAGGTGTTGGAGTGGGAATTGCCCATCAGTGCCACCCATTTATGCGCGCCCCGCATCGCCTGATCGCTGCGAATGATCGAGCGGGCGAAGTAGTTCATCATTTTCTGCCGTGCTGTTTCCTCAATGGCTGGTTCCAGCGAGCCGATTTGCTCCATTCCGTTGAGTCGGTAGCTGGCCATGCAATCAATCGCCTGCACGCGGATCTTGAAATTGCGGGCTTGCTTGACCAGTTGCAGAAATGTATCGCGACCCAGCGGGTCGGTCATGTTGCCGGCATCGAGTGCATCGAGATAATTCTCCAGGTCTTTGTCCATCGCGCCAGTTTCGAAAAACGCGTCCAGGGCCGTCTGATGGAAGTCAGTCAGCAGATGTTCCATGTACAACGTCTTCACATTTTTGCTGGCCAACAGTTCCATGTTTTCGATCAGCCACTGTTTGCTGGCGATTGAGCCATGGCTTTCACCGATGATCAGGCCTCGGGCATGCTCGAGAATTTTCTCGATGATCTCTTCGGCACTGGCGTCAGGATTGAAGGTCGGAATCGGCGGGCGTCCGGGCAATTGCAGTTCGGCATAAAAACGTAAAGCGTCGCGATACAGGCGTTTCCTGATCTTCTTGAAATCCCGATAAGCGTCGTGCTCGTTGAGGCTGTCGTAGAAGTCTCGTAACGAATCGTCGTCCAGGCCGATCGCGCCTTCCTTTAACTCGGCCTTCAAGTTCTCGGGTATGTCGTACTCCGAGGCGGGCAAGCGCAACGGAGGCGTCTTGCCACCGCCAGCGAGCCCACCGCGCGGCAGCGTTTCCCATTCACCGTCAGCGTTGAGGCGCACTGGAATCGAGTCGGAGAAGCCGTGAGGATTTTCCGGGTCGATGATCGCCCAATGCCCGCCGCCGTTGATGTCGGCCTCCCAGCGAACGTAGTACGCAGAGTGGTCCAGCAGGATGGCGGTGGAAGGGTTCGAATTGAGTCGATAGATGCCCTGGAATTTTCCGGGCTCATCGCCAAGCGTTTCACCTTCAAGCAACTCATTGGCTTGCCAGTTGGCCGGGATGGTCGGTCGCTGGCTTGCCTGCGCCAGGTCTGGAAGTGCCGGCCAGCCCATCGGCCGCATGCCTTTGGCGATCAGGGCCTGTTTCAGTTCTTCGAAGTTATCTACCGTCATGGAATCGTAGGCGGGCCCGAGCGGGGTATCCAGATTGAACCTTCCACCGGGCGTCGAGCGGATGACGCTGTCGGCCATTTGATGATCGGCGTTGCGATACACCACCAACACGCTGCTTCGGTAACGCTGAAAGGTGAACATGCCCGGCTCAGGCAGTAGCGCTCGCAGGTCTTGTGGCGTTCTGTAGGCCCACGGGGTTTGCATTTGCACACGCCAATCGCCTCTGATCAATGCCTGGACGCTGTCAGGGTCGGCAAGACCTTCGAGCTCATAGGCAGTGGAGTACGGATAATCGGCGTACTCCATGGCCAGTCCGGGATCGACGGCGATGGATTGTGCCGCGCCGGGTTTTACATCATCGATACGGATGCTCAGGGCATCGGTTTGTTCGCCGATGCCGCGATAGCCTCTGAAGGTCGACATGTTTTCCCGATCCACCAGCGCAACCCACTTGGCAGGTCCCTTGATCGCTTCGTTGAAGCGGATGACCTGACTGGCGAAAAAATTTCTGACCATTTGTTGGTCGGGTTCCGGTTCGAAGGGGGAGCGATTGATGTTGTAGGTCGTCGACATGTCGATGGCCTGTACACGGATTCGCTGGGCATTGGCCGCTTTCACCAGTTGCGTGAGATTGAATCGGCCGTCGGGGTCGTTGCCGGCCTTGATGTCGAGTTTCTTCAAGTAGCTTTGGAGTTCTTCGGGCATTTCGCCGGTGCGGGCAAAAGTGTCCAGGTCGAGCTGATTGACGTTCGCCAGCAGTTCCTGCACGTATAACGTCTTCACCCCGCGTCGCGTAAGTTCGGGCATGTTTTCGATCAGCAACTGTTTACTGCCAATACTGCCGCGGCTTTCACCAACGATCAGTCCCGATTTTTCCGCAAATGCCGTTTCGAACAGCTCGGCGGGGCTCTCGAACTGTACCGCTGAAGACGCTGGCAGGCGCGGTAACGGTGGATTGAATTCATACCAGGTGCGCGCATCGCGAATCAGGTTATTGCGCGCGGGTTCCTGGCTCAGATTGAAGCGGCTCATGCTGGTTGTTCTGCCATCGACACCGGTCACCGGTCTGCTGTCGTCTGGACCACCAAGGGCCCAGGCCCTCATCTCGGTGTCTTCGATTTCAGGGACCTGTGTGCCCGGTAACCGCGCCCATGGCTCAATGGTGGGGCCGGCAGCAGACGGCACATCCATGCCGCCCTGCAATCCCAGACGAGGAATGACTTCCCACTTGCCTTCGGCACTCAATCGCACGGGAATCGAACCCTTGAAGGCGTTGGGGTTGGCCGGGTCGATGATTGCCCAGTGTCCACGGCCGTTGAGGTCGCTTTCGTAACGCACGTAATACGCGCTGTCGTTGAGCGTGATCGCCGTCGAAGGGTTTGAAGCGAGTTGATGAATGCCCTGGAATTTTCCCGGTTCACGGACCAGCGAGTCGTCCCCCAGCGATTGATCGACTTTGAAGTTGTCCGGCACGGATGACGTGCTGTCTTTGGGTAGGCCGGATGCGATCTGTGTTTCCTCAACAGTTTCGTGGGGCGTCGCTCCGGTTCCTTCGCCCGATTGCGTCGACTCAATCAGATCGGCCATCTCCTTGGCCTCAGCCGCTTCAATCTGCGGGCCAATTTCTTCCAGCGAACCCGGGCCTTTGAGTACGAGTAGATTGAACAGCAAATCGATGCCGCTAAGAACGGCACCCAGAATTCCGGCTTTGCGCTCTGCGGCGGTTTTGGCGTTCACCGCCTGATCAATGTTCAAACCGATACTGGCGATACTGGCGCCGATCACGGGTAGTGCGACCGGCCAGCCGACAACCGCCATCGGGCCGAAGACTTTTACGCCGGCGCTGAGGTAACCGAGCCAGAGTTTTTTGCGAATATCGCCATTGGACGTCAGCGAGAGCTCGGCCTCGGCGAACATCGCATCCTTGGTTGAGTCGCGCAGCCAGCTGAAGGCGTCACCGGTGATGATCTGGTTTTTCTGGTTGATCAGGTGATGGTCATACTTGCTCCAGGTGCTGACCAGGCGATTCAGGAGGTCGGCGAAGTTCTCGTCGATTTCCTGCCGGTCGGCCTGGGAGAAATGCGTCATGAACGGTCGACGCTGTTCTTTCTTGTTCATCTGCAACAACATCCAGAAGTGCATGTCCGTCGCGGTTTCCAGCACTTTGAAGGCTTCGGTTTCGCCGGGCAGGTAGACAATTTGCCGGCCTTTGGGGGCGACAAAGCGAAGCGCGCTGATGGCGACGTAACCTGCGACATCGAGGGTGCGAACACTGCCGGTGCAAGGATGTTGCGCTTGCAGCATTTGCAGGCTGACAGGCCAGGTGAGCGAGCCGATCGCGGCTTGAGTGAGGAACTGGAAATCCTCGTCACTCAACAGCCGCTTGTCCCGCGCCTGCACGGCCTTGATGAGGAAGTTGCACTTGGCCAATGTGCGGAAGTCGCCGCCGGATTTGTCCCAGAAGTGCGTCAGCCGCTCGTTGTATAGCGAACTGAAATTGATACTCCAGAAGTACTTCAGCACCTCGTTGCCATGCAGGCGTACTTCGTTGGTTTCATTGTAAGTATCGGCATGGGGGCCAACGGTATAGAAGCCGCCATACACGTCGAGCAAGTCTGCGTTGTCCTGGTCGGCGACACGAAAGCGGTGGATCACCAATTGCGTCAGGGTCATGGTGGAGGTTGGCGTGGCGTGGACATGTTCCCAGCCGGTGAAGGCTTTCGAGCTGCTTTGCGCGGCGTCGAAGCGGTGGAAGTAAACCTTGTCAGGATCGAGCCCGGTGATGGCGTACTTCTTGAGCAAATCTGCGGCCACCTCATGAGCAGTGTCTTGCAGGCTGGGGCAGGTCTGGATGATGGTGGTGGCGATGGCCTTGAGTGCGGCCTTGTCGGCTGCGTTAGGTAGCGGGCGGGTTTCTGTCGAGCTCATTGCACTCTCTTTCCTTGAGAATTCGAATGTCGAGCATGCTTCGCTCGTTAAATCGAAGTGCACTACATAGTTATGCTTTTTCTCGGTCGAAATCGTGTAGGGCCCAAGGCCAACTGCGTCCATCCGCCGCGCTGCCCTTACTGTTTCGCAGTTGCAGGTGTATCGTATTCGCCTTTTTCAGGCCTGTCGCTGATTCGTGAGGTAGTTGAGTTCATGTCCTTTACCCGTCGCCAAATTCTCGGTGGCCTGGCCGGTCTTGTTGTCGTGGGTGTCGGCGCGGGTGGCGCGTCGCGATACTGGCTGGGCAAGCGGGCTGATGCCGAAGCGGGCCACGACTATGAGCTGATCGCGGCACCGCTGGATGTCGAGCTGGTGGCGGGGCACAAGACCCCGGCCTGGGCGTTCGGCCCGTCGGCGCCGGGCACCGAGTTGCGGGTACGCCAGGGTGAATGGCTGCGGGTGCGCTTCATCAACCACTTGCCGGTCGCCACCACCATTCACTGGCACGGCATTCGCCTGCCGCTGGAAATGGACGGCGTGCCTTACGTGTCGCAGCTTCCGGTGTTGCCGGGGGAATACTTCGACTACAAATTCCGCGTGCCGGACGCCGGCAGCTACTGGTATCACCCGCATGTGAACAGCAGCGAGGAACTGGGTCGTGGGCTCGTCGGACCGTTGATCATCGAAGAGCGCGAGCCGACCGGTTTCAAGTACGAAAAGACCCTGAGCCTGAAAAACTGGCACATCGATGAACAGGGCAACTTCGTCGAATTCAGCATTCCCCGTGAAGCGGCCCGTGGTGGCACGGCGGGGCGCCTGTCGACCATCAACGGGGTGCCGCTGCCAGTCATTGACCTGCCTGCCGGGCAAATCACTCGGGTACGGCTGCTGAACCTCGACAACACCCTGACCTATCGTCTGAACATTCCCGGTGTCGAGGCGCAGATCTATGCGCTGGACGGCAACCCGGTCGAACCGCGCCCGTTGGGCAAGGAATACTGGCTCGGCCCCGGCATGCGTATTTGCCTGGCGATCAAGGCCCCGGCGGCCGGTGAAGAGTTGTCCTTGCGCAACGGTCCGGTGCGCCTTGGGACGTTCCGTTCGGTGGCCAATACCGATGCGCCAACCGAATGGCCACCCGCGCTGCCCGCCAACCCGGTGGCCGAACCGGACCTGGCCAATGCCGAGAAACTCAACTTCAATTTCGAATGGGTGGGTTCGGTGTCGGTCAATGTCGAAAACGGCAAGCCACCCAGCCTGTGGCAGATCAACGGCAAGGCTTGGGACATCACCGACAAGACCTGCGCCGACCGCCCGATTGCCAAGCTCGAAAGGGGCAAGAGCTACATTTTCGAATTGAAGAACATGACTCAGTATCAACACCCGATTCACCTGCACGGCATGAGTTTCAAGGTCATCGCCTCGAATCGGCACAAAGTCATTCCGTATTTCACCGACACCTATCTGCTGGGCAAGAACGAGCGCGCGCAAGTGGCGCTGGTGGCGGATAACCCCGGCGTGTGGATGTTCCACTGCCACGTGATCGATCACATGGAAACCGGCCTGATGGCCGCTATCGAGGTGGCGTGATGCGTCAGATTCGTCCCGCCGCGATCATCGACCGCAGCCGTGACCAAGACTTCATGCGTGAAGCGCTGGCACTGGCGGCCCAAGGCGCGGCCCTCGGCGAAGTGCCGGTGGGCGCGGTGTTGGTGCAGGGCGGTGAAATCATCGGTCGAGGCTTCAATTGCCCGATCAGCGGCAACGACCCGAGCGCCCATGCCGAGATGGTCGCGATCCGCGCCGCCGCCCAGGCCGTCAGCAACTACCGTCTGACGGGCAGTACGCTTTACGTGACGCTTGAGCCGTGCAGCATGTGCGCCGGGCTGATCGTGCATTCGCGGATCGCGCGTGTGGTGTATGGCGCGCTGGAGCCGAAAGCGGGGATTGTGCAAAGTCAGGGACAGTTTTTTACCCAGGGCTTCTTGAATCACCGGGTGCTGCATGAAGGCGGGGTGCTGGCGGAGGAATGCGGGGCGGTGCTCAGCGAGTTCTTCAAGGCCCGGCGGGCTAGTCGGGACTAAGTTCAAAAGATCGCAGCCTTCGGCAGCTCCTACAGGGATCAATGTAGGAGCTGCCGAAGGCTGCGATCTTTTGATTTTGATTTTTTACTTGCGAGCGACAATCACCGCCCGCATCGGCGCCGGCAGGCCTTCAACGGTCTTGCTGTGGTCTTCGGGATCAAGAAAGTCACTGAGCGACTGATACTTCATCCACTCCGTCCCGCGCTGTTCCTCGACGGTGGTGGTGCTCACGTCCACACACTTCACATCGGTGAAACCGGCACGGCGCAGCCACAATTCCAGTGCCGGCACCGACGGCAGGAACCACACGTTACGCATCTGCGCATAACGGTCTTCCGGCACCAGCACCTGATGCTTGTCGCCTTCGACCACCAGGGTTTCCAGCACCAGTTCGCCGCCCTTGACCAGGCAATCTTTCAGCGCCAGCAAATGCTCGATCGGCGAGCGGCGGTGGTAGAACACGCCCATGGAGAACACCGTGTCGAAACCTTCGAGTTCCGGCGGCAGGTCTTCGAACGGGAACGGCAGGTGCCAGGCATTCGGCTCGGACAGGTAACGCTGCACCGCCTGGAACTGGCAGAAGAACAGCCAGTTCGGGTCGACCCCGATCACGCTGTCGGCACCGGCGCCGAGCATGCGCCACATGTAATAACCGTTGCCGCAGCCGACATCGAGGATGCGCTTGCCCTTCAGATCCAAATGCGGAGCGACTCGCGACCATTTCCAGTCAGAGCGCCATTCGGTGTCGACGTGCACACCAAACAGATTGAACGGTCCTTTGCGCCATGGCGACAGGCCCATCAGCGCGGTGCGCATTTGCGCGCGGGTTGCGTCGTCGCAATCGGTGTCGAGCTTCAAGCCGTTGAGCAAATCGACTTCACTCGGCTGGATCTTCGGCAGGGCGTCCAGCGCACTCTGCCAGCGCTCAAGGTCGCCGTGGCCCTTTTCCATTTTCTTGTCGAGTTGACGCTGCAGGGTGTTGGCCCAATCGGCCAGCGGCGTGCCGGCCAGACGGCGAGCGAGGGGAGACAGATCAATCATGGCAAGGCAATCAACGAGGCAAAGTTAAGACACTGGAACCACGGCACGACTTTCGAGAACCCGGCCGCCAACAGGCGCTCGCGGTGTTCTTCGAGGCTGTCGGGCTTCATGACGTTTTCGATGGCGCTGCGCTTTTGGGCAATTTCCAGTTCGCTGTAGCCGTTGGCGCGTTTGAAGGCGATGTGCAGGTCGGTGAGCAACGCGTGCTCCTGCTCGTCTTCAAAGCGCAGTTTTTCCGAGAGGATCAGCGCACCACCGGGCAACAGCGACTGACGGATGCGCGACAGCAACGCGGTACGCTGGTCCGGGGCGATGAATTGCAGGGTGAAGTTCAGCGCGACCACCGAGGCAGGTTTGAATTCGAGGGCGAGGATGTCGCCTTCGATCACTTCCACCGGCAGCAACTCCTGGAACATCGAATCCTGACCGTTGAGGTACTCGCGGCAGCGTTCGACCATGGCGGCCGAGTTATCCACAGCGATAACGCGGCAACCGTCGGTGCGCACGTGGCGACGCAGGGCCTGGGTCACGGCGCCCAGCGACGAGCCCAGATCGTAGAGAACGCTGTTGGGCTGGGCGAACTGCGCGGCGAGCACGCCGAGGTTTTCCACGATGGTCGGATAACCCGGCACCGAGCGCTTGATCATGTCCGGGAACACCCGCACCACGTCCTCATTGAAGGCGAAGTCAGGCACCTGGGCCAAAGGCTGGGCGAAAAGGCGATCGGATTCTTTGCTCACGGCGGTTCCAGCGGTGTAGGTGGAAAAGGCCGGCATTTTAGCCAAGTTGGCGCGGGGATGCGCGGGTTGTCTGATAAAGCGCCAAATCAAAAGATCGCAGCCTTCGGCAGCTCCTACATTGGAATACGATCCCCTGTAGGAGCTGCCGAAGGCTGCGATCTTTTTCTCATGCCGAATGCTGCTTTTGGGTGAACGCCGAGGCTGTGATACCCCACTGCCCCAACCAATAACTGAGGATGATCACATAAGGCGCCGCATCAAACGGCACCACAAACCGACTGATGCCAATCACGCTGTCGGAGAACACAAACGCCACCGCACCACCCGCCGCCAACAGCGCCGAACGCTTGGGCACATCGGTGCCGAGTCGGGCCAGTGCGCGCCAGAGCATGGCGCTGATGGCCAGGCCGTAGACGATCACCGGAATCAGCAATGGCCCCAGACCATGGGAAATCAGAATTCCCAACAGCACTGCACTGACACCGAGGGCAATAATCAGCGGCAGCAGCGCCAGACGCCGACAGTCACTTAAATAGGCTTTCAGATAAGCAAGATGAGCGACCAGAAACGCGCCTAGCCCAAATACAAACAAATCCCCCGGCCACGCCAGCAACACATCGCCGAGCAGGGAGAAAATCAGGCCGAGACTGATCCAGCGTCGATATTCGCTGGGTGGTGCGTCGTGCAGCCAGCCGAGCAGGGCCAGTACGGGCAGCGGCTTGACCAGCAGGCAGAGCAGCGCAGCATGCACGCTCAGGCCATAGAGAAACGTCACCGCGCCCATCAGCGCCAGAATCAGCCAGCCCACGGTCAGTTGACCGAGATCGCGCAGTCGAACGAATCAACCGGCAGCACTTCCGGCGCCCAAGGTTGTTGCGAAGTAAGGCGCAAACGCCCGGTGCCGGGGGCGAAGGCCTGGAAGCGCCAGGTCGACACGCCGGCGGCGCCTACGATACCGGCATCTTCCGGGTTGCGATAAACCTCTGGACCCAATGCGTGCAACACGCCTCCGGCCGAATCCTGGATTGACCAGCGATAACCTGTAGTCGGGTTGCTCGGCAGGGTCAGGATCAGGGTTTGTCCGCTGGTGAGTTTCACCGGGCATTCGCTTTGTTTTTCCACGGTCACGTTGTGTTTCGGTTGCGTGGCGCATCCGGCCAGCAAGGCGAGGGCGAGGGGGACAAACAGGCGAGTGGGGGACATAGGGTCAGCGGCTCCGGCGTTCACGACGAACGGCGAGCATAACCGAGATGAGACAAATTGTGACAGCCACCGAGGGAGGCGGTGTCAGGGCTGACGCCATCGCTGGCAAGCCTTGCTCCTACACAGGGTTTTGCTGTGAACACAGATTTGTGAACACCGCCAACCCCTGTAGGAGCAAGGCTTGCCCGCGATAACAATCGTGCAGGCGCTACAGAACTGTCAGAACAAAATCTTCGCCACATCCGCAAACCGCTTGGCAAAGTGCGCGGTAATCCCTTCCTTCAGATACTCCGGCAGTTCCTCGAAATTCCCCCGGTTGGCTTCCGGCAAGATCAGCTCGAAAATCTTCTGCCGCCGCGCCGCAATCACCTTTTCGCGCACCCCGCCAATCGGCAGCACATGCCCGGTCAACGTCAGTTCGCCGGTCATGGCCACGCCTTTTTTCGGCGCCTGATTGCGCGCTAGCGAAAGCAGGGCACTGGCCATGGTCACGCCAGCGCTTGGGCCGTCTTTCGGGGTCGCGCCTTCCGGAACGTGCAGGTGCACGAACGCTTCGTCGAAGAACTTCGGATCGCCGCCGAACGACTTCAGGTTGGAACTGACGTAGCTGTAGGCGATTTCCGCGGACTCTTTCATTACGTCACCCAGTTGCCCGGTGAGCTTGAACCCACGGTTCAGGGTATGGATGCGCGTCGCTTCAATCGGCAATGTCGCGCCGCCCATGCTGGTCCACGCCAGGCCGGTGATCACGCCGGTTCCCGACAGCACTTGCTCGTTGCGGAACACCGGTTTACCCAGCGAAGTTTCCAGGTCTTTCGGGCCGAGCTTGATCACCGCTTTCGGTTCGTCGAGCAGTTTCATCACCGCTTTGCGCACCAGTTTGCCAAGGTTTTTCTCCAGCTGACGCACGCCGGCTTCACGGGCGTAGCCGTCAATCAGCGCCTTGAGCGCGTTGTCGCTGATGCTCAGGCTGCCTTTGGATACGCCTGCTTTTTCAAGTTGCTTGGGCCACAGGTGACGCTTGGCGATGGCGACTTTTTCTTCGGTGATGTAGCCCGACAGGCGAATCACTTCCATCCGGTCCAGCAGCGGGCCGGGAATCGAATCCAGGGTGTTGGCGGTGCAGATGAACAGCACTTTCGACAGGTCCATGCGCAAGTCGAGATAGTGGTCGAGGAATTCGACGTTCTGCTCTGGATCGAGGGTTTCCAGCAGCGCCGAGGCCGGGTCGCCCTGGTAGCTTTGGCCCATCTTGTCGATCTCGTCGAGCATGATCACCGGGTTCATCACTTCGACGTCTTTCAACGCCTGCACCAGTTTGCCCGGCTGCGCGCCGATGTAGGTGCGGCGATGGCCCTTGATCTCGGCTTCGTCGCGCATGCCACCGAGGCTGAAGCGGTAGAACGGCCGGCCAAGGGATTCGGCGATGGATTTGCCGACGCTGGTCTTGCCCACACCCGGCGGGCCGACCAGCAGCACGATAGAGCCGCTGATCTCGCCTTTATAGGCGCCGACGGCGAGGAATTCGAGGATGCGGTCCTTGATGTCGTCGAGGCCGGCGTGGTGTTTGTCCAGCACCTTGCGCGCGTGCTTGAGGTCGAGTTTGTCGTCGCCGTACACGCCCCACGGCACCGAGGTCGCCCAGTCGATGTAATTGCGGGTGACCGCATACTCCGGCGAACCGGTTTCGAGGATCGACAGCTTGTTCATTTCCTCTTCGAGGCGTTTTTGCACCTGCGCCGGCAGGACTTTGCCCACTAGCCGCTGTTCGAACTGTTCGAGGTCGGCGCTGCGGTCGTCCTTGGTCAGCCCCAGTTCTTGCTGGATGACCTTGAGCTGTTCCTTGAGGAAGAACTCGCGCTGGTGCTCACCGATCTTGCGGTTCACTTCCGCGGAAATCTCTTTTTGCAGGCGCGCGACTTCGACTTCCTTGCGCAGCATCGGCAGGACTTTTTCCATGCGCTTGAGCATTGGCACGCAGTCGAGCACTTCCTGCAACTCATTACCGGTGGCCGAGGTGAGGGCTGCGGCGAAGTCGGTCAGCGGCGACGGATCGTTAGGGCTGAAGCGGTTGAGGTAATTCTTCAGCTCTTCGCTGTACAGCGGGTTGAGCGGCAGCAGTTCCTTGATCGCGTTGATCAGCGCCATGCCGTAGGCCTTGACCTCGTCGGTCGGCTCGGTGGGCTGGTGCGGGTATTCGACTTCCACCAGATACGGCGGGCGATGGTGCTTGAGCCAGGTGCGGATGCGAACGCGGGTCAGGCCCTGGGCGACGAATTGCAGTTTGCCGTTTTCGCGGCTGGCGTGATGCACCTTGACCAGCGTGCCGTACAGCGGCAGGGCGGAGGTGTCGAAGTGGCGCGGATCTTCCTGGGGCGTGTCCATGTAGAACAGGGCGAGGGAGTGGTGATCGGACTTGGCGACCAGGTCGAGGGTCTCGGCCCACGGCTCTTCATTGACGATGACCGGCAGCACCTGGGCGGGGAAGAACGGTCGGTTGTGGATCGGGATGATGTAGACCTTGTCCGGCAGGTTCTGGCCAGGAAGGGCCAGGCCTTTGCCGGGTTTGTGGTGCGGGGCATTTTCCGGATCGGCGTATTCGCTCGGGTCTTCAGGGAATTCTTGCTGGTCGCTCATGGGGGCACCTGCGCAATGGGTATGGGTCTTAGATGGGGCAGGTTGGTGGTGGTTTCAATGATGCTTTGGGGTTAATGGGGAATTCGAAGGTGTGTTCAGCAGGGATTCAGGTTAGCTGGATTGTGGCGATGCATTCGTAGGAGCTGCCGAAGGCTGCGATCTTTTGATTCTGGAACATCAAAAGATCGCGGCCTTCGGCAGCTCCTACAGGGACGGTGGTGACAATAAGAAAGGCGACTCCTGTGAGGGAGTCGCCTTCGCTTTAACCGCCGCTAATACTTACTCGGACAGTTTGTACGCAATCACATAGTCACCCTGCTTGGTGCCCAGCGAGCCGTGGCCGCCGGCCACAACCAGCACGTATTGCTTGCCGTCCTTGCCGGTGTAGGTCATCGGCGTGGTTTGCGCGCCGGCCGGCAGGCGGCCTTCCCACAGTTGCTTGCCGTTTTTCATGTCGTAGGCGCGCAGGTACTGGTCGAGGGTGCCGCTGAGGAAACCGACGCCACCAGCGGTGGTGAAGGTGCCGCCCAGGCTTGGCACGCCCATGCTCAACGGGATCGGAACCGGCGAGCTGTCACGCACAGTGCCGTTCTTGTGCATCCAGATTTTCTGATGGGTCGTCAGGTCGATGGCAGCGACATAACCCCACGCTGGCGCCTGGCACGGCAGGCCCATCGGCGACAGCAGCGCTTCGAGGACCACGCCGTACGGCGCGCCTTTGTTCGGCTGCACGCCTTCGGTTTCGCTTTTGCGCGGGCCTTGGGCAGCGATTTCGGCGGCCGGGATCATTTTCGATTTGAACGCCATGTAGCTTGGGTTCACGAAAGCGATCTGGCGCACCGGGTCAACCGAGATACCGCCCCAGTCGAACACGCCGAAGTTGCCCGGATAAACGATCGAACCCTGCAGCGACGGCGGCGTGAACGGACCGTCGTAGCGCATGGATTTGAAGTCGATCCGGCAGATCAGCTGGTCGAACGGAGTAACGCCCCACATGTCGCGTTCTTGCAGCGGCGGCGGCATCAGGTTGAGGTCGGATTTTGGTTGGGTCGGCGAGGTGTGGTCGCCTTCTACCGCGCCTTGCGGCACCGGTACTTCATTGATTGGCACGATGGCCTGGCCGGTGCTGCGGTCCAGCACGTAGATGCTGCCTTGCTTGGTGGAGGCCAATACCGCTTGCTTCACGCCGTCAGCGGTTTTCAGGTCCATCAGGGTCGGCTGGCCACCGACGTCCATGTCCCACAGGTCATGGTGGGTGAACTGGAAGTGCCAGCGCACTTTGCCGGTGCCGATGTCCAGCGCGGTCAGGCCGGCGGCGTGCAGTTCCGATTCCGGCGTGCGTGCGCCACCGAACTGGTCCGGGGTCTGGTTGCCCATCGGCAGGTAGAGCATGCCGAGTTTTTCATCGACGGCGAACATGGACCACATGTTCGGCGAGTTGCGGGTGTAGACCTTGCCTTCGGCAATCGGCGTGGTGTCGTCCGGGTTGCCGCTGTCCCAGTTCCACACCAGTTTGCCGGTGTGCACGTCGAACGCGCGGATCACGCCGCTCGGCTCGTCGGTGGAAACGTTGTCGGTGACGTGACCGCCAATCACCACCAGGTCCTTGGTGACCGCAGGTGGCGAGGTGGAGTAGTAACCGCCGGCCGTGAAGCCACCGATGTTGGCGCGCAGGTCGACCTGACCTTTGTCGCCGAAGTCTTCGCACATCTTGCCGGTGTCGGCGTTCAGCGCGATCAGACGAGTGTCGGCGGTCGGCAGGAAAATCCGGCGAGGGCAGACGCTGGCCACGGGAGCGCTGGCGCTGCCGGTCGGGCTCTGCTCGGTCGCGTATACCGCGTCATCGTGATAAGTCACGCCACGGCAGGTCATGTGCGCCCAACCCTTGAAGTTCGCCGCGTTCTGCGTGGAGAGCTTCGGATCGAAACGCCAGATTTCCTTGCCGGTGTCCGGGTCCAGGGCAATCACCTGGCTGTGCGGCGTGCAGACGTAGAGCATGCCGTTGACTTTCAGCGGGGTGTTTTCGGCGGTGGTTTCGCCCGGATCGTTCGGCCCTGGCAGGTCGCCGGTGCGGTAGCTCCAGGCTTCAACCAGTTTGTGCGCGTTCTGCGGAGTGATCTGTGCCAGCGGCGAGTAACGGTCACCGTGAGCGCTGCGGCCGTAGGAATTCCAGTCGCCGTCCGGCATGGCCGGGGCGGTGTTGGTCATGCCATCGACACTGTCGCGGTCCAGCTGACCTTTGATTTCACCCGGGTTGGTGAATTGGCTGGCCAGTGCCGTAACGCCGGCGAGCACCACGGCCACGCCCAGCGCGCCAGTGCCCATCGGTGCGGCGCCCTCACGCAGCAGCGGACGACGGAACCACGGCAGCAGCATGACGATGCCCAGCGCAAACAGCATCGCCAGACGCGGCACCAGTTGCCACCAGTCGAGGCCGACTTCCCACAATGCCCACACGGTGCTGGCGAACAGCACCACTGCGTACAGGCCCAGCGCAGCGCGGCGGGCCATCAACAGCAGGATGCCGGTCAGCGCCAGGCCGATGCCGGCCAACAGGTAATACAGCGAGCCGCCGAGCATGCTCAGTTTGATCCCCCCGGCCAGCATGGCCAGGCCCATTAGCAGAAGCAGAATGCCGAGCAGGCTCGGCAGCAGACGGCTTCGACTCAAGGCACCATCAGTGCTCATAGTGTGATTCTCCGTGACATTTCAAGTAGTCCCTCGCACGTTCACTGTAGATGACGATCTTGCGGGGGCATGGTTCAGATGAAAGCTGTTGGGTGCCGCATTTTCTGTAGGAGCCGAGCTTGCTCGCGATAGCGGTGGGGCAGGCAACATTGATGTTGACTGTGACGGCCTTATCGCGAGCAAGCTCGGCTCCTACAGTTTTTTGGTGTTTTTTAGAACGAGGACTGGATCTTGATGCCCCCGATCAAGGCGTCATCGACCTCGTTCACGCCACCGGGGTGGCGGATGTATTGCAGGTTCGGGCGCACGGTCAGCCAGTGGGTGACGTGCACGCCGTAATAGAGTTCGGCGCTGTATTCGGTGTCTTGCGGCGGCAGGAACGATGGATCGTCGTAGGCGAAAACCGCGTGGGCCTGATTGGTCGCTTCGGCATTCTTGCGATACGCCGGGTTGACGTGCACACGGGCCATGGCGAAGCCGATGTCGTCCTTGGCGCGGGCGTCGAACAGGCCTTTGTAGACGACGCCGGCCTGGACATAGTTGTCGATGGCGTTGGTTTTCTTGTCGTGCATCGTGCCGTTGGCGAACACGCTGAGGCCGCGCGAATGGTCGCTGGCGATACTGGTGATTTGCTGCTGGATGCCGAGCCACACGCCGTGTTTGCTCGACGCGCTGCGGTAGGCCTCGCCACTCAGGGCGGCGGGCTGACCGTTGCTGTCTTTGTAGGCATCGGTGGCGTTGGCGTTGCTGTAGTAATAACCGGCGCGGAATTCGCCCGGCAGGCCGTTGAGCTTGGGTGTCCACACCAGTTCAACCGGCAGGATCGCGCCCTGGGTGCCACTGCCGCTGAGCTTGAAGCCGTTGTCGCGATCAAGGTTCGACGGGTTTTGCTCGTACACGCCGACCTGCGCGTACAGCTCAGGCGTCAGGTGATACTTGACCCGCATCGCCCATTGGCTGACAGGCCAGTTGTACCAGATGCCGCCGACCCAGTTACCGACCTGAGAGCCGCAGAACGCCAGGTTCTGGAAGTCGCAGGGGAAACTGTTGAAGTCTTCGCCTTCGCCGAAGCGGCCGACCTTGATGTCGAGCTTCTGGTCGAAGAATTTTTGCTGATACCACATCTGCGTCAAACGCCAGGTCTGGCCACGGCCCCAGACTTCCTGGGCCGAAGTGAAGCCACCGACCCGCGGATCATTGATGCGGTCGTTACTGATGTTGTTGCCGCTGCGTTCGGTGATGGTCAGCTGAAATTCGGCATCGCTCCAGCCGAGAATTTTCTGCAAATCCAAATGAGTGCCAAGGGCAAACTGATCGCTGTAGCGCGCGGTGCGGTCGTGGTCATAACCGCCGTGCAGATTGCTGCCCATTTCGCCGGTGTAATCGACTTTGAAGTCGTAGCCTTTTTCCGCAAGTTCTGTGCGAGTGCCGTTCCAGTCGCCGAGCATCCAGGGGGAATCGCTATCGAAGGCCGGGGCGGCTAGCGTGCAGTTGGCCAAGCCCAACACAGTGAAACCTCCGATGAAATTCAGTATTTTTCGGCAGGCAACAGGTATTGAGACAGCGCTGTCTTTGAAGATTGGAAAATCAGGCATAGAAAGGAAATCTTGATCTTTTTCTGGGGATGAACGGAAACAGCAGAAGTGATTCGCGTGTGGAGAAGCGTTTCAGCTAGAACGGGCGCAAGGATAATGTTCTGTTACAAATAGAGAAAGAGCTTTTACTGACATGCATCTTTTCAGATTTGGTAACAGTCCACGAAATGTCGCAGCCGGCGATCTTTTCCGTTTCACCTACATTTAACGTAAGGTGCGCGGCTTCCTCATTCCAACATCGCGAAAGGCCCGGCATGACCGAACAGAACCACGACCCGCTGCACGGCGTAACGCTGGAGCAAATCCTCAATGCCCTGGTTGAGCACTACGAATGGTCGGGGCTGGCCGAGCGCATTGATATTCGCTGCTTCAAGAGTGACCCGAGTATCAAGTCGAGCCTGACGTTTTTGCGTAAAACCCCTTGGGCGCGGGAGAAGGTCGAACGCTTGTACGTGAAGTTGATGCGCACCAAGCGACCGCTCTGAACATGCTCAACCCGCCTGCCGTGCGACGTCGTTTTGTGGCCGTGGCTGCCACCCTCGGGTGGGCCGGATTGAGCATTCAGATGTACCTGATCTTCCATTCACGCTGGACTCTTGGAGCCAGCCTGCTGGGCGGGCTGATGAGTTTCTTCAGCTACTTCACCGTGCTGAGCAATACGCTGGTGGCCACCGTTCTGACCTGTGAACTGACCTCGCGCGAATCCGCTGCGCGTCGCTGGTTCTTGCAGCCATGGGTCAGCAGTGGCATTGCCGTGAGCATCATTGTGGTTGGCTTGGCGTACAACTTGTTGCTGCGCCATCTATGGCATCCCGAAGGCTGGCAATGGTTGGCCGATGAGCTGATGCACGACGTGATGCCGGTGTTGTTTCTGGTCTACTGGTGTTGCTGCGTGCCCAAAGGCTTGTTGCGTTTGCACCATATCGCGCTGTGGGTGATTTATCCGCTGGTGTACTTCGGCTATGCGCTGTTGCGCGGGCACCTGCTGGCGGTTTATCCGTATCCCTTCATTGATGTCGAGAAACTGGGTTATCCCCAGGTATTTATCAATGCCGGGGGATTGTTGGCGGGGTTTGTGCTGCTTTCGGTTGTGCTGATCGGGTTGGATCGGTGGCTCGCGAAGAGGGCTGAGGATTGTTAATCCTCTTCGCCGTCCCCCAGCTTCCAATAACCAACGGCTTTGACGAACTGATCGTCCAGCCCATGCTCATCCAGCAACACCCGACGGATCTGCCGCGACACTTTGCTCTCGGTGGCGACCCACGCATACAGGCTGCCAGTGGGCACCTGGATCTGACGTACGGTACTGAGCAAATGATCCTTGCCACCTTCACGTAGCACCCAGATCACATTGACCTCGGCGGCGCTATCCAGCACTTGCTGTTCCTTTCCATTTTCCACTTCGACGATCACCAATGCACGGCGATTGGCCGCCAGGCCTTCCAGGCGTCGGGCAATAGCGGGCAGGGCGGTTTCGTCGCCGATCAGCAGATAGCTGTCGAACATGTCCGGCACGATCATCGAGCCCCGTGGCCCGCCGATATGCAGGAATTGCCCGGGTTTGGCCTGTTCGGCCCAGGTCGAGGCAGGGCCGTCGCCGTGCAGCACGAAGTCGATGTCCAGTTCCAGAGAATCGAGGTCATATCGGCGCGGGGTGTAGTCACGCATGGCCGGCATCGGCCCGTTGTCCTTGCCCGCGCCGAGCACGAGAGTTTCCAGCGCAGCCTGTTCTGCCGCGTTCTGCGGGAACAGCAACTTGACGTGATCATCCGTGCCGAGGCTGACAAAACCGGCCAACTCCGGGCCGCCCAAGGTAATGCGGCGCATGCGCGGGGTCAGGTCGACTACACGAAGCACTTCCAGACGACGGCGCTTTATCTCGTGCATGACACGGTGGATGGTTTGCGTGATCACTTCAGTCATGCGCTTTCTCCTGGACAGTTTGAACGGTCGGGCCGTCGACAATGGCTTTGGCGGTATTGTTGAGCAGGTCGCGCACCCGCAGGATTTCTTCCGGGCTCCAACGGCCATGGTGCAGTTGCAGGGCATGACGCAAGTTATGCACCGCTTCGTGAATTTCCGCCGGGCGATCATGGCCGCGTAGCGAACGTTTGCTGACATCGATGCGCACTCGCACGCCTTCAAGGGCGACCGCTTGCTCGGTCAGGGATTGGCGCCCGGCGTCGGTCACGCTGTAGCGTTTTTTGCCGCCTTCGGCATCGCCCAGGATCATTTCGCTCTCTTCCAGAAACGTCAGGGTCGGGTAGATCACGCCGGGGCTGGGGCTGTAGGCGCCGTCGAACATGCCTTCGATCTGGCGGATCAAATCGTATCCGTGGCAGGGCTGTTCGGCGATCAGCGCCAGCAGCAGTAATTTCAGATCCCCAGGGGCAAATACCCGTGGACCGCGGCCACCGCGTTCGCGGCCGGGGCGTTTTTCGAAGCCGTCGCGGCCATCGCCGTGTTCGCGGTGGGGGGAATGATGGTCTCTCATTTTTACGTTCTCTCGCCGTGTTTAGATACAACTTAAGATATATCTTAAGCCCTTCGCAAGGCCCCCCGACCAACGGCTGGTCGCCACGCCAGGCTAAACCGCCATTGAAAATGGCGCATTCGCGGCTCCGAAACCGGCCTTTAAAACGGGCGAACAAGTTGAAATTAGTGTTAACTCTCTAATTGTACGATTCACGCCTTAATTCATTGGTTTTGTAATATCCCTCCTACAGAAATCGCAGTGTCTTTGTCGGCATTTATTGTCAATATAATGGCTTGATGTAGTCTTGATCTGACAGTCGAACAGGGATTTTATCAATATTCCAGTATTTTTCTTTCTGCTGTCGTAGCACTTTGGCTACGCCATTAAAGGAACTTGCCTGCTTACTTTCCGGACTATTTGGTCGATCATCTTTCGGCGTTGAAATTTGCGCTGGAACATCACTGCTCGTGACTGTTTTGCTCCAGTGGAACTTTCAATACTTAGATCCTTTTATTTCAAAAACAGGTACTGAAAGATGTTCAAGAAAATCGCGTTCGCTGCTCCCTTGGCTGTTCTGGCTCTGAGTTCTTCGGCCGTATTTGCCGCGGGCGAGGCCCGTCACTCGATCAGCCTGATCGCTGAAGTGCCAACCAACGGTTTCTATGTAGTCCCGACCGATCCGGATCTGGTCAACAAGGACCAGGACATGAGCTATCAACCTACTACCGGCAAAATGGGAGAAGTCAATGGCTTCTTTGACATGATCAACAACAATGGGTCTGTACACGCCAGCCTGGATAACGTGCCGCAACTGTACTCCGGTTCCAACGCAATCAATCTGCAAGTGGCAATCAATGGTGTAGTCCTTTCCACAACTCCGCAAATGGTGGTCGGCGAAACCGAGTCGAACGTTAATTTCCGTGCACCACTGAATATCAAGGCCGTTAGTCCAAACATCGCACCTGGGTCATACACGGGTTCGGTAAATATGACGTTTGATGCTGTTCTTCCTGTCGCGATTTGAGCTTGAACGATAGTTATAAGCGCTTACTTGCTTAAGTAACGTGACCGGCCGGCAATGAAAAAATGTCGGCCGGGATTCAACTTTTTCGTAATTAGAGTACTCGTTCATGTTCCCGATGACGCCCATCGCGGCGGCGCTTGCGCTGCTGTTATGTAGCAGTGCATTTGCGGCGCCCACTTCCATTGATAACTCGCCGCGAAGTTTGCTGGCACAGGCCAAGGGCTTGCCGGCTGAATTCGAAGAGCATTTTTTCGATGTCCCGCTGGCGGTTCGGGTCGAACTCGATCAACAACCCCTCGGCGAAGCGATGATTGTGCTGTCGCGCGATGACCGTGTGACGTTGCTCGAATTCACCGACACCAGTGAAAGCCGCTTCGGCGCCAGTGAGCGCGAGACCTGGGCCGACATTCTTAAACCTGGTGTGATGCTGGGCAACTGCACCGGCCAATGCCCGGAGCAGATGCTGGCAGTGCATTACAACCTTGAAAATTCCTTGCTGTCGATCGTCACCGAAAATGCCGAGCGCGACAGCGAAGCCAAACGATACTTCGATCAGCCTGAAGGCGGCAGCAGCGGCCTGATGGTGCGCAATCAGCTCAATCTGAACGGTGGCCAGGATCAAGACCTGGGTGGGCGCTTTGGCCTGGAAGCCAGCGCCAGCCTGGGCAATTGGAGCCAGACTTTCAACATGCAACTGGCGCGTCTGGGTGGGCCGGATGACAAGACCTACCACGCGGTGCATGAGCTTTTTACCCAGCGTGAGCTGGAGGGCAGTTTCTTTCGTCTGGGTTATTTCACGCCCAACTCCGAAGGTCTGACGCGCCAGCCGCGTTCGTTCGGCACCAGTCCCGATACCACCGTGGGTGTGATGTACGGCAGCTCCGACAGCCTGGCGATCGACAGTCCGAAACCCAGTGTTTACCCGATTTACGTGACGGCCAATCGACAGGGGTCCGTTGAAATCTACCGTGACGGTCTGTTGATCAACACACAATCGGTGCCGGCGGGTTTGCAGACCCTCGACACACGCCCCTTGCCCGGCGGCATTTACGAAGTGGAAGTGCGCCTGATCGAAGACGGTCAGACCACCTCGACCACCCAGGAACTGATCTACAAGCCGAACAATTGGCGCAACCTTGATGAGCGCTGGCGTTACAACCTGTTCGCCGGACAGGAAAGCAAACTGTTCAGCAATTGGGACCAACAGGACAGCGGCGATGCCACGGCGGGCGCGGCGATCAACTATCTGCTGCACCCACGGGTGATTCTCGGGCTGTCCGCGCGGCAGGTTCGCAACACGTTGCAATACGGCAGTTCCATCGACTGGACCCTGGCCAGCAGCGTCAGCCTCTATGCCAACGTTTATCAAACCGAAGACCACGGCACCGGTGCCGATCTGCAAGCGCTGTACAACTATGGCTCCGGCAGTCTGGTGGTGAGCCACAACCGCAGCTGGCTCGACACCACCAACACCTATGACACGCTGCCCGACGGCACCCGCGTGCGCCAACGCAACGTGTTCACAGG
Source organism: Pseudomonas sp. NFX98 (assembly GCF_047784845.1). Classification (NCBI taxonomy): domain Bacteria; kingdom Pseudomonadati; phylum Pseudomonadota; class Gammaproteobacteria; order Pseudomonadales; family Pseudomonadaceae; genus Pseudomonas; species Pseudomonas sp. NFX98. The sequence continues at coordinate 81,484 of NZ_JBLNNF010000021.1, forward strand.
TGAGACCAGCAATTCGTCGCTGTCGCTGAACCATCGGATCAGCCGCAAAAGTTCGCTCAACGCACGGGTCTCGCACAGCGAAGGCAACGTCGAGGGTGTCGGCGTGGATGTGGGCTGGACACAACGTACTGTGTTGTTTGGCAGTGATGCCAACTGGCGGTTGTCGCTGTTTGATCGTCCGGGCAGCTTCAGCAGCGGCGATGCGCGCAATCGTGGTGTCGACCTGAGTATCAACATGGCGTTGGGTCGTCCTGGCCAGCAGATTTCCGGCAGCATCGGCAGTCGCACCGCCTGTGACGGCAGTCGCGACAACAACGCCTCCGTCGGTTTCCGCCAGGACCTGCAGGACCACGTACTGCAAAGTGTCTCGGTGACTGCGCTTACCGATACCTACGGTGTCGGTCTGTCGAGCCTGGCGAACTTTCGCACCGACATGATCAACGGCGACGGCTTCATCCAAAGATCGTCGTTCAACGACAACTTTACCGGTGGCCTGAACCTCGACAGCACGCTGGTGGTCGGCGCCCGGCAACTGGCCTTGACCAGCCAGCATCAGGGACGCGGAGCGGGGATGATCGTCGACATCGAATCCGATATCGACGGCATTGCCTTGCGGGCCGACGACTTCAGCGGTGGCAGCTCGGCGTTGCGTCCGGGGCGCAATTTCATACCGCTCACAGCCTACAAGAACAGTTCGGTAAGTTTTGACTTCGATGGCAACGACGTTCCGGCGGCGAACATCGAACCGGCGCGTACGCGCTATCACCTGAACAAGGGCGGCGTCGAGTACCGCAAGGTGCGCGTGATGAAAACCCTGACCGTCCTGGGTCGTTTGCTTGATCCGCAAGGTCGCCCGCTCAAGGGCCACCACGTGATCAATCACGCCAGCCGTGGGGTCAGCGAAGTGGATGGCTTTTTCTCGATGGAAATGCATGCCGGCTCGCCAACCCTGGAAGTGCGTTTCGCCGACCAGTTGCTGTGCCAGTTCCGGCTCGATACCGACAAGCACCGCAGTGAAAACAATGTGTTGATGATCGGCGATCTGCGCTGCTCGCCGGACACTTTGGCGGATGCCTCGTTCGCTCGACAGGAGGCCAGTTGAATGGTGAATTTCAAGGCTTGTCTGCCGCAATGGCTGTGCCTGCTGGCGCTGTTTGTAGCGCCTTCGGCCGAAGCGGTGAATCAGGAAATCAGGGCATTGTTTCGCCCCGACTCGGCGAACCCGCAGCGCAATACGTTCATCAACAAGACCCCGGTCAGTGGCTACTGCGCGGACTATCCCGGCCAGTGCGAAGACAACCAAATGTTCAGCATCCGCCTGCCGATGCGCTTTGAGTCGGCCAGGGCCATGCGGCCCAATGATTCACCGCGCAACAGCTCGATGTTTACGGTCCCGGCGCAATGGCGTGTGTTGACGGTGAGAAATGCGCAGACCGGGGCAACGGAACAGGTGGAGGTGCGGATCGCCGGTTTTGGCTCCTGGTACACGCTCAGCGATACCGCCGCCAATCTCACCGGCGCAGTCAATGCATTGGAAGGGCATCGGGCATTGTGGGGCGGTGCAAGTTGGGTCAATGCGGCACCGCCCTGTCAGTACAGCGGTGTCGGGCTCTTCCACGACTATGGCTACGGTTTTTTCTGGAAAACCCCCGTACAGGGCACCTGCGTTAAAACCGCCAGTTTTCCGATTCCAGGCATGTCGTACGAGTACCTGGATTTCGCCTATGAACTGCGCACGCCCAATCCGCTTGGCATGTCGTCAGGTCTTTATACCGGTGATCTGAGCTATCGCATCGGTCCTGGCGGTGATTTCGACATGGGCGATGTGATGCTGCCCACTGACGGTGATCTGACCCTGAATTTCGTCCTGGACGTACAGCACACCCTGAAAGTCGAAATTCCTCCCGGCGGTGAAAAAATCCAGCTGGTACCGGCCGGTGGCTGGCAGAGCTGGCTGCAGGCAGGGCGGCGACCGGTCAGCCTGTTCCGCGACCAGACTTTCAATATCTCGGCCTCGTCGCGTTTCAAGATGCAAATGAGCTGCGGGCCAGGAACGAATGGCGAGTGCGCACTGGAGGATTCTGGGGTGAACCGACGAGTCGAGCTGTTCGTCAGTGTCAGTCTGCCCAATGGCCTGACCGATCTTTCTAGCCAACCAGTGAGGCGTCTGCGGCTGAGGCCAGGTGCGGAAAATGCGTTGAATTTCAAACCTGCGTTTTATGTGGATCGAGCACCGGGAACGCTGCATTTCGAAGTTCCGCCCCATTCGATGGCCAACATGCTGCGCCCCGGTGAAGGAATAGGCGGCAGGTATTCCGGCGTAGTCACAGTTATCTGGGATTCGGAAGTGTGATGGGCCGCGTAGTGAGCGGACACGCCGCAGTCCTTGGCCGTTGTTCGCCATTCGAGTCAATTTTTACAGGGAGTTTAGGTGTGAGGACTTGCAATGGGGTTCAGCGCTGGTTGTTCTGGTTTTTCGGGGCGCTTTTCAGTCTGCTGATTTCGGTGTCGGCACAGGCCGCCGCCATTGGTGTCACTGCTACGTTCAAGCCCGATCCGGGCAACCCGATGCGTAATGAATTTATCAATACGACGCCGTTCACCGGGCACTGCTCCATTTACCCGACTTTCTGTGAAGGGCTATCGATCTTCAGTATTTTGGTGCCGATCGAATTCAATTCCATCGGCCCGATCGAAGCTGGGCACACCGATACCCGAAAGGGTGCGATGTTCAAGCCCCCGACCGAGTGGACCTCACTGCAGGTTACTCATCAAGAGACCGGAGAGCAGTCGACATTGCAGGTGCGTATAGCATCGATTGGTGGCCGATACTACTTGCCGGACCGGGTTCAAAACATCATTGGCGAGGGCGCGCCCGACAGTAATCCGGACGCGCACGAGATGCTGTGGAGTGGGTACAACTGGACTTATCCTCCTGCACCCTGTGGCTACACCGGAGGCATGTTTGTCGAGCCGACGTGGCGGTCGTTCTTTTGGTTGACGCCACCCGGCAGTAGCTGTGTGCCAACGGCCGCTTATCGGATTGAAAGCCTGCGCTATGACATGTTTCAGATCGGCTATGAGCTTCGCACCCCGAATCCGCTGGAAATGACGCCGGGACAGTATATCGGCAGCCTTACATACGGGGTGGGTCCCGGGCGCGATTTCGACCTGGGCGACATCATGTTGCCTACCGATGACAGCCTGATGATCAATTTCAACCTCGATGTTCAGCACACCCTCCAGGTAGAGATTCCTCCCGGCGGCGACAAAGTCCAGTTGGTCCCGGCGGGTGGCTGGCAGAGCTGGTTGCAAGCGGGGCGCAAGCCGGTACGGCTGTTTCGCGACCAGACCTTCACTATTTCGGCGTCGTCGCGCTTCAAGATGCAATTGGAGTGCGGCAAGGCGCTGCTTTTCAATTGCCTGGTTGTTGACCCGGTTTCGGGGCGTGAAGCCGTGGTGCAAGTGAGTGTCAGCCTGCCCAACGGGTTGACCGACCTGGCCGGCCAGCCGGTCCATCGCCAACCCTTGCGCATAGGGTTGGGGCAGGAGCGGCAGGTGTTCCAGCCCGGGCATTTCGTTCATCGGGAGCCCGGCATCCTGCACTTTGAAATGTCGCCCTATTACGTGAATCAAATCGTGCAGCCCGGTGTGGCGGCTCGCTATGTCGGCAATATCGCAGTGATCTGGGACTCGGAAGTTTGATGGGCCGCGTAGCGATACGTAGAGCTTGCGTTGTGTTCAATGTGAAGAGGTTTATGGCTATGAAGCGTTTGTTGCTGTTGATGGGGTTGAGCAGTTTTTCCCTGGCCATTTCGGCCGGCCCGCAGATTAACGTCGGCACGGTGTATGACTACCTGGACAGCGAGAAGAGCACCTACCTGAAGCGCGTGTTCAACAGTGGCGACAGCACGGCGTTCGTCAAGGTCAACATCCTCGAAATCGTCTACGACGCCGACGGTGGGCATCAGGAAATTCCGGTCAAAACGCAAGTGGATGGCAGTAGCCGGGATGGTTTGATGGCCAGCCCCGCACGGCTGATCGTGCCGGCCAAAGGCATGCAGGGCACGCGTCTGTTGCACATGGGTGACCGCGACACCGAGCGATATTTTCGCGTGCGCTTCGTACCCGTGGTGCCGGAGAAAGAAGACGAGTTTGCCGTGTCGAGTGAAGAACGGGACGCCTACAAGGAGAACCTCTCGGCGGGCGTCAACGTCATGACCGGTTTCGGGACGGTGTTCTTCGTGCGCCCGAAAAACAGCCGCTTCGACAGTGTGATCGATGACAGCACCGGTGTTTACCGCTTGCGTAACAACGGCAACACCGTGGTGCTGATCGATGAGTTTCGCAACTGCTCGCTGAAGAACGAAACCGAGTGTGAGCCCGTCACCAAGCATCACGTTCTGGCGGGCAAAACCTTCGAATTCGAAAAGAAGCCCGGTCGGGAATACCGTTTCAATCTGGTCGAGGGCGCCTCGAAAAAAGCGCTGCGCATTGCCAGCCAGTGACACCGCAGGGGCGGGTGGCATTTGCTTGCTCGCGATTTTGTTTTTGACGTGACAGGTAGCAGACATGATCAAGCAATCAGCCATCGGCGTGTGCGCTGGCGTGATGGCGCTGGTGAGTACCCTGGCGTTCGCGGCTCGGGAAGAACACAGGTTCGAGGTCTCGGTGGACATACCGACGCTGGGGTTTTACGTGATTCCGGCGGAAGTGGACTGGATACATCGCGAACAGATATTGCCATGGAACATCCACACCAAATCTCTGGAGGGCCTGCGCAAGAATTTCGATGTCAGGCACGACACCAGTGCGATTGAGGCACGGCTGGAAACAGAGCCTTATCTGTCCAACGGACGCGATGACCAGAACATCTCTTTGCGCGTCAGTTTCAATGGCCAGGAGTTGAGCCATGACCCGCAACCTCGGGAAGTGGTGTCGGCAGATCAGGCCATGGCGGGTGGGCGCTTTGCGCTGGAGATCCAGCCGAAAGTGCCTGTCGGCGGATACAAACCGGGTGTTTACTACGGCAATGTGCAACTGATCTTCATTGCCGCAGCGCCTTGAAGTGAGGCAGCCTGACGTTTGGGCCAATCGTCAGGCTGCTGGCGGGTCATGTCGTGAAGGTTGTCATTGACCCGCTTTGCGCAGGGCTGCTCGGGTCAAGCGCCTGGCCAGTTCTTTTTCTTGGTCACCGAGGTCCACCAGCAGTCCGTCGTATCTGGCTTCACTGATGGGCTCATCGGCAAACACCACGGTGTCCAATGCGGGCAAATCATTCATGAGTGATTGGAGCTGTTCTCGCAGCTCGGCTTTACGAGCATCGGAAGTCGACTCCACCCATTCGCGTTGGGTGGTACGCAAGGTTTCCAGTTGATCCGAGAGGTTTTGATAGCGCCGTTTATTGCTTTCCATGCGGGTCGGGTATCGTTCGTGCAAATGGGTTTCCCAAAAATCCTGTTCAAGCATTCGGTTGACGAGCCCATCGCCTTCGCCCAAGGCCAATACCGTGTCATACGCCTGATCGACCATGGCGTCAGTCACACCGGACACGTGACGGAAAAGCATGCGCTCTGATTGCCAGGGCAAGCCGAGGCGTTGCGCCAATCCGGTTTGATAAGCCAGATAGACTTCGACTTCATCAGGGTTGCCGCCGCGACTAGCGACATCGGCCCGGGCAATGTCATTCACCTGCTCCAGCCGCGCCGCGCCTTTGGCCAGCGTCACCAGTTTTTGCTCCAGCTGCGCCGGATCGGTGGAATAAGCACTGGCCTCGTAGACGAGTACCTGGATGCCCATGTGATTGAACAGTTGCGAACCGGCGTCGGCGCAATCCACGGGCGCGACGGCCATGGTGAACAGTTTTTCTCGCAGGTCGCTGTCGACGTACACGGCATCGAGCATGCGCCAGACGCGCTGCAGCAATTGCTCCCGCGCCTGACCGCCGGCCCGGAAGTCGGCCGAATCCCGGGATTCCAGTAAGACTGTCATGAAGCGCACGGCCCGGGGTTCATCCCCCAGCTCCGACCAGATATTGGCACGGTCGATGCCCCAACCGGGCACATCGTTCCAGAGATCCGCGCTGTAGTTGGAGTTGACGACCCATTGACCCTGACTGTTGGAGGGCACGATGGGTTCCGGGGGCAATGCCATCGAGCGTCGGATTTCCTGGTAGCGCATCTGATCCGATTCCGACAGGTTGCCGACGTCCAGTCGGGTGCGTGCCACCACCCAGGCCTGTGGCGAACCGGGCACCACCTCGGGAATCAGGCTGATCGGATTGTCTCGAAGGTCCAGCAGAAATCCCCGTGGCCTGGTTTTACTCAACGTGCCTTTGGGCCAGGTTGTTATCACCGTGTCTCTCATTCCCACGACCTTCAGCCTTGGCATGCGGGAGATGTCCACCACCCTGCCCAGAGGGTTTTCATCCAGACGCAGGATTTCCAGGTAGGTCAGGTGCTTCAGTTGCTCAACGGCGGGGGCGTCCAGCACGATCTCGTTGTCACTCAATCGCAGGCGCTCCAACCGATGCATGGCGCCAATGTTTTCCGGCAGGCTTGTCAGCTCGCAACCTTTCGCGCTCAGTTCGCGAAGGTTGGGGAAGGCACTCAACAAACCGTTCGCCTTGCCGGAAAAACGCGTGTTGTCGAGTTTCAATACCGTGACTTTGTGTAAGAACTTGTTCAGATCGGGACGTTTTGACCACCAGGTTTCAAGGTCCAGTGGCAGCATCTCTCGGGATAGATCAAGGGAATAACTCATCGGATCGGTACGATTGCCGAGATCCGTATTGTTTCGTTCAAAACAATCGATCAGACGCTCACAGATATGCCGTCCGCCACCGTCTCGAAATCCGTCGCTTCGGTGTATCAGCTCATCCGGCTGCCGGTATTCCCAGGTATTGAGGATCTCCCGCAGTTCCTGAAGGTCCTGTGCTTGCTGCTCAATGACACTCAATGGCTGACCTTGTTCTATCAGGGCATTGGCGAACGTATCGACTTCACGCTCACTGAAATTCTGATGCAGATCCTGAATGCGTTCATGCAGCGTTCTTGCTTCTCTGCTTACGCCACCACCACGAACCAACAGCATCGTTTCATGCTCGGCGACCGGTCGTACGGGCGGCATGGCCAGTACCGTCCGGCGTTCGCTTGGCGGTGCGGTCTTGGCGATGATCCATTCCCTGAAAAAATTGCCATCACCCGGCCGGTAGCCCAAGGCACTTTGCCCTTCCTGGCCCATGGCATGGAGCAGGGCGGGCAGGAACCCGTCAGCATCGTGGATTGGTAGGCCTGCGGCATCGCGCACCTGATACTTCCCGGAAAGTTCGTGAATCATGACCCGCACCTGCCTGGCGTTCTCAGGCCCGGCGCTGCAACGCAGTTCGCCATCGAACGTGCCCTGGCGTATCTCGATGCGCAGGCTGGCGAAGGTGTCGGTATTGATGCGCAAGGTGCCCAGCACCAGACGCTCGGTGTCGATGTTGGCCAGTGCATCGTTGTACAAACCCTGGGCGGCGCGGACCGCTTGCGTCTCGAACAGCAGCTCGCGCGCCTGGATTTTCATGCGCAGCGGCAGGCGCTGGTTTTGTGCGATCTGCTGGCGCTCGGACGCTGTGGCGCCATGGTAGATTTTTTCCGCGACGGCTTCAGGCAACCCGGGAAATTCACTGAACAGCGAGGTGATATCGGCGGACAGAGCCATGGGAGCCACTGGTGCACCGAGGTTCTGCAAGGTGTCGACCAGCAACGGTGGTAGGGGCGTGTTCTCCATATGCATCCTGCGCAGCGCGGTTTCTTCAGTGCCGCTGATCACGCGAATCCGCTCCAGTTGCTCGTCACTGAACGCATCGGTGGTGTGACCGATTCGGCGCATCAGCGGCGTGCCTTCCCAGTTGCGCGGGTTCTCCGTCTCGCTGACCCAGGCACCCTGACTGTTGTGCCGCAGAGTCGGGGCGTAGGCATTGGGTCGCTGCGGATGTTTGATTCGGTATTGCTCGGTTGCCGGGTCTGCTTTCAATTCGAACAGCTGGCCGTCCAGCCGCAGAATCTGTTGGCCTTGATGCTGGTAAATACCCGCACCATCGGGCTGGAGTTGCGTTGGCAAGGCCGCGTCTGGTTGTTGATAGGGGGTGAGGTCGGGGTGCCACAACCGTGTCCGACCGTCGGGCGTTTGCACGGGTTTGAGCCCTTCGAAAAACGGCGAGAGTTTTGTCCGTACAACGTTGCCCAGTGTCGCCCCAGCGGCGAACGCCCCCAACTGCACAACACTCTCCAGCACACTGATGGCTTGTTCGCCAGCTTCGGCCAAGCGACCTTCGGCCAGGTCAACAATGCCCTCGACCACCTCGTCGGTCAGTTGATACGCGGTGTAGGCCAGCATCAATGTGCCCAGGCCTGGTACGAACGGTATTGCTACCAGCAGCGCCGCATTGAGCATGTCCGAAAACATTTTCTCCAGATTGTCCCACCAGGCCCAGCGGGCCATGCGGTCGGCGTACTCGGTGGAGATTGCGATTTCCTTGGCATCGTTGAGGATCTTGTTGAGTTTCTGCCGGTAGAAATAGACCCACAGATCCCCGTTGAAACGGGTCTGGCGATCGTCCTGGATTTTCATCAGGCCGAATTGCAGATTGGGATTGTCCACAGGCCATTCACGCCAGCTCGGCAGGTTGGTGCCGGGCGCGGCGGGGTGCCATTTGACTTTGCTCAGGCGCTCATTCAGTCCGGAAAAGAAATACCCGCGTTGCTGCTGGCCGACAAACTGGCTGAAGAACTGCTGGTAGTTTTCGGGCGACGAGCCATCGCGCAACTGCCGCGTCAGTTGCGCCATGAATTCGAGCGGCGACGCGTATTGTTTGAGCGGGTGCTGCGGGTCATGGGGGATGTACGCGATCACCGGGACAGGGGCATTGGCAGTGGAGACATCGGGTGCGATCAGGACAACGCCGGTCAGGGATGCATCCATCATGCACAGGTTGTAATAGCCAACGGGTTGCCCCTGCCATTGCAGGTTTCTGCGATCATCGAGCATGCCCTGCACGACCTCGTAGGCGTCCTGGTCAATGTCCTGTTTCATCAGCGCCATGCGTGCCGCTGCATTGAGCGTGCTCTTCTGGCTGAGGATGACTTTATGGCGCAACACGTTGTTGGCCACGCTGTTGCTGGAAAGCAGATACTCGTTCAGATGCTTTTCGTAGCGGGCGCCGAGGTCCAGTTCCCTGCACAGGGATTTGAACTGCTCGATGCTGATTTTGTGCTTGAGGCTTTTTACTGCGAAGTGTCCGGCGGCATTGGGACGGGTAATGAATTCGGAGTCGGTGCTGAAGGTCTCGCCGCTGGAAAAATTGTGCAGCGCCGCGTCAAGCAAGGAGAGGGTGCGGATGCGAGTGCCTGATCCGAAGTCATGCACCCACCACGGTGATTTCACCGGCGCATACAAGCGCAGCCAGGTTTGCTCAACGTCGTCTTCAACGAAATAGCGTTCTTTCAGCGCTTTCTGCAGCAAGGGCTTGGCGAACGCGTAGACGTCTTGCAGGCTGCTCAGCGCCCGATCCACATTGCACTGCGCCGTCCAGCTGAGCTTGTTCTCATTCTTCAAGCGCTGGTGGGCTGAATCCGAAGCGGCTTTATACCAATCGGGAATCCGTAACCCGACCGATTTCAACTCGCTGACTCTTTTCATCGAGGCGTTCGCCAGCCATGACGGGATCGCCTTTTTGATCAGTTCGTAGTGAACACTTTGAGAAGGAGAGATCGATAAATCCTGAACGGGTATTCTCGGATTTAAAGGAGAACTTGGCATTGTTTGATCGTCCGTTGATCAATAGTGGAATGCCTAGATTAGGTAAGTGAACCAACCAAAAAAAGCTCAAAAATCCGTTTGAAACGGTGACTGTTTCCGCTTCGAACCTCGCAAAATTAAAGAATGAAAAATACATAATTACCGCCAGGTCGGTTCGAATCCGTGATTCTGGCTTAGCGGCGTACCGTCACCTGGCCGGGCTCGCACATCGTGTGCGTACCCGGTTGCAGATACGGCGTCAGAATCGGCGCCATGCCCTTGAGCACCTGCACCGGCAACGCCGAGGTGAAGGTGAAGTTTTCCGCCGAGCGTCCCGGCACGAACGCAGTTAGCGTGCCGAAGTGGGTATCGCCGATGTAGAACACGAACGTGGCCGTGCGGTTGAGGGATTTCGAACTGAGAATTCGCCCGCCCGAGCCGATGGCTTCGATACGGTTGTCGCCGGTACCGGTCTTGCCACCCATGGCCAGCGGCGTGCCGTTGGGCAGTTTGAAACTGCCGGACACCCGTTTGGCTGTACCGGCGTCCACCACCTGAGACAAGGCTTCGCGCATGGCCGTGGCGACTTCCGACGGCATTACCCGTTTGCCGACGTCGGGGTCGTTGGTCAGGCTGGTTTCATACGGCGTATCTGCAGCGAAATGCAGGCTGTCGATACGCAGCGTCGGCATGCGTACGCCGTCATTGAGGATGGTGCCGATCAGCTCGGCCAGCGCCGCAGGCCGGTCACCGGAACTGCCGATGGCAGTGGCCAGCGATGGCACCAGATGGTCGAACGGATAGCCGACTTTCTGCCAGCGCTGGTGAATGTCGAGGAACGCCTCGATCTCCAGCATGGTGCGGATGCGGCTGTCGCGAGCCCCTTTGTGCCGGCTCTTGAACAGCCAGCTATAGACTTCCTGGCGTTCAAACTGGCTGGCTTTGACGATGTCCTTGAAGGTGGCGTCCGGGTGGTTGAGCAAGTAACCCATCATCCACAGGTCCAGCGGGTGCACTTTGGCGATGAAGCCCTGGTCCGGCAGGTCGTAGGTGCCGGGGCCATAGGCATCGTAGAGCCGCACAAGGCGGTCGTCGGTGAGCTTTTCCGTGAGCTTGGTGCCGGTGAGGTGCGAGCGTACGAAGGTGTTGAAGCTTTCCTGACTGGCATGCGGCAGCAGGTAACGGTGAACGGCAGCCATGCGGATCGGAGTCGGACGCATGCTGTCGAGGAACGTTTCGAGTCGCGCCTGAGTGTCCTTGTTGCGGTATTTTTTCCAGAACTTGAGCAGGAACGAAGTGCCCTCGCGGTCGGCGAACGAGGCCAGGTATTCCTGACGCCGAGGGTCGCGGTCGTCCAGCAGCAATTCGGCGCTGTTGTTGGGGCCGGAATAGGTGGTGTAGCGCACCAGGTCGCGCATAAGGCGGATAAAGGGCAGGTTGATCGACTCACGCAGGGCGTCGCGCAGGGTCGGCATGCGGCCGTTGTCTTCCTTGCGGAAGTTATGGAACACATGCAGACCGCCACCGGTAAAAAACGCCTCGCCGGGGCTGGCGGAGTATTTGCGGTCCAGCGCGGCACCGAGCAGGGGTTGCAGGCTACGGTCCTTGTTCTGGATCAGGTAATCGACGACCCAGCGACTGATGCGGTCCTGTTCTGGCACTTCGACTTTCTTCAGTTCCGGTACGGTCATGCCGGCATATTTATCGTGCAGCTCGGCGACGATTTGCAGGTAAGTCGTCATCACCCGCATTTTCGCGGTGGAGCCCAGTTCCAGTTTGCTGCCTTCGTTGATGTCGAACGGTTGGTCGGTGCTGTCGGTCTGCACCCGCACTCGCGAACCGTCGGGGGTCAGCTCGAACAAGGTAAAGCTGTAACGCACCTGGGTAGTGCTGGTGGGGGTCAGCAAGCGTTCGCCCATCAGGCCGATTTCTGCGGCATAGGCCGGGTCGGCGAGTTTTTTCAAGTACGCGGTCGCCTCGGTTTGCAGTTCACCTTGCAGGGTGCTGGTGGCCGAGAGGTCGAGGCGATCGAGGTCGTACAGCGGCCGATTGAGCAAGCCCGCCAAACGACTGCGCGCCACGCTGATGCCCTTGTTGGTTTCGATCGGCTGAATGGTCGGCTGGGTCGCCCAGTCGCGGTAGGTGACCTTGCTGGCCAGTGCCGCAGCGGCGAACGGCGCATCGATCACGTTGTTCTGCGCCAGCAGGCGAATATGGCTGTCGGTGAGCTCTGCCAGTTCATCACGGCCCTTGGTCAGGTAGTGAGAAGGGCGGCGCTGGGCGATCATCAACGAGAGCATTTCGCGCAGGGCCAGACCTTTCTCGGCCAGGCTTTTTTGATCCGTCGCGTCGCTGGCCAGGCGTTCGTTGGCCTGGTTGAAATCGGCGCCGTACCACACGCGCAACCCCTCGGCCATGCCGTGCACTTCACCGTGACCCGGCACCGCTGACAGCGGCACGCTGTTGAGGTAGTCGCGCACGACATTCTGCCGGGCCTTCAGGGTGTCCGGGCCGTCCTGATAGGCGCGCACGCTGGCGGAAATCATCTGCCGGATCTTCTCGCCGCCCGACACGGTCAAGCCATCGGGCGAATGCCGGTACTTCTCCAGTTGCGTTGCCAGTGTGCTGCCGCCCGCGGATTGACCGGGCAGATGCAGCATCTTGGCGATCTGGGTATACGCCGCCATGCCGAACCGCGGCCAGTCCACCGCCGGGTTGGCCAAGGGTTGGCGCGGGTCGAGCAGGAAGCGGTTTTCGATGAACAGCAGGCTGTTGACGACGACCGGCGGGATCGCGTCGAAGCTGGAATAAAGCTGTTGCGGATAATTGTATTGATACAGCGGTGCCGCCTTGCAATCGGTGATCGACAAACCGGCCTGGATCTTCTCCGAATAGGGCACGAAAAGGCCTTTGTCGGTGTAGTTCATCAATGCCGGGGAAAAGCGCGTCTGGGCGGTGATCACGTAATCGCGCTTGAGCAATCGCGGCAGGAATTCGCCCAGCGAGCTGTAGCCCAGGCGCAGATCGAACGGGCCGGCACCGGGGTAGTGAATTGAGTCGCTGGGGCCGGGTTTGAGCTCGTAACTCAGGGTTTTGGCAAACTTGCTGACTTCCCGAGATTGAAACCTCGACGTGCGCATTTCCTTGGCGGCGGCCAGGCCTACGACAATCGCAATAATCAGCAACAACAGCCAAAACGCCTTCCAGCCGTGCTTGACGCGGCTGCGAGGAGGTTTTTCAGGTAATGGCGCTTCATCCACACGTTCAGTCGGAACCACGGTTTTACTCGAATCGGTTTGCCATAAAGCGCCCATAGTCGACTGATCCATTCACGCAGATTGATCGGACTTGTCTGAAGCTTAGTCGGTGGTTGGCGTTGGTGAAAAAATTGTGTGGCGTTGGCGGCCTGACAGCCGCCCTGATTTCACGGCTGTATCAAGCCCAATGTAGGAGCTGCCGCAGGCTGCGATCTTTTGATTTTGATCTTGAAAGTCAAAGTCAAAAGATCGCAGCCTCGTTGCACTCGACAGCTCCTACAGTTATCGGGGGGGAGCCTGAGAGTGCTGATACAGAGCCGTCACAAGGCAAAATACAACCTACCTGCAGGCATGACGCTGCACCAATACCGTGCAATACTCGCCACCGCTTCCAATAGCGAAAAATCCTACAAAACCCAGACAATCCTTCTCCGTAAATCCCGATTTAATCGCGAGTTACACCTGATTTTTGTGGTTTATAGAGTGAAAACCGCTTGCGGCAGCTTTTTATACTGCACACCCGCTGATCTTGCAGGTTTCCATCCTGCGAGACGGTTCTGCCCACGAGGCAGGCCCGGTTACGGCAAGCCATGACTTATCGGTCAACGCTTCGCCACTCGGTGGTCATATCCAATAACAAGACGAGGTTGTACCCCATGTCCGTAGGCAATCCTCTGCCCCACGGCGACACCGCTCAGGGCGGTCCGCTCAAACGCGAACTCGGCGAACGGCATATTCGCCTGATGGCGCTCGGTGCCTGTATCGGTGTCGGTCTGTTTCTCGGTTCGGCCAAGGCCATTGAAATGGCCGGTCCGGCGATCATGCTGTCTTACATCATCGGTGGTCTGGCGATCCTGGTGATCATGCGCGCGCTCGGTGAGATGGCCGTGCACAACCCGGTCGCCGGTTCGTTCAGCCGTTACGCCCAAGACTACCTCGGCCCGCTGGCAGGCTTTCTCACGGGCTGGAATTACTGGTTCCTGTGGCTGGTGACGTGTGTCGCGGAGATCACCGCCGTGGCGGTGTACATGGGCGTCTGGTTCCCCGAGGTGCCGCGCTGGATCTGGGCGCTCGCTGCCTTGATCAGCATGGGTTCGATCAACCTGATCGCGGTCAAGGCCTTCGGTGAGTTCGAATTCTGGTTCGCCCTGATCAAGATCGTCACCATCATTGCGATGGTGTTCGGCGGTATCGGCGTCATCGCTTTCGGCTTCGGCAATGACGGCGTGGCGCTGGGGATTTCCAACCTGTGGGCCCACGGCGGCTTCATGCCTAACGGCGTGCAAGGCGTGTTGATGTCGCTGCAAATGGTCATGTTCGCCTATCTGGGTGTCGAGATGATTGGCCTGACTGCCGGTGAAGCGAAGAACCCGCAGAAGACCATTCCCGACGCAATCGGCTCTGTGTTCTGGCGGATCCTGCTGTTCTATGTGGGCGCGCTGTTCGTGATCCTGTCGATCTACCCGTGGAACGAAATCGGTACCCAGGGCAGTCCGTTCGTGATGACCTTTGAACGACTGGGCATCAAGACCGCTGCCGGCATCATCAACTTCGTGGTGATCACCGCAGCATTGTCGTCGTGCAACGGCGGCATCTTCAGCACCGGGCGCATGCTCTATAGCCTGGCGCAGAACGGTCAGGCTCCGGCCGGTTTCGCCAAGACGTCGAACAACGGCGTGCCGCGTCGCGCGTTGCTGCTGTCGATCGGTGCGTTGCTGCTGGGCGTGCTGCTCAACTACCTGGTGCCGGAGAAAGTCTTCGTCTGGGTGACGGCGATTGCCACCTTCGGCGCGATCTGGACCTGGGTAATGATCCTGCTGGCCCAGCTGAAATTCCGCAAAGGCCTGAGTGCCAGCGAATGTGCCGGCCTGAAATACCGCATGTGGCTGTACCCGGTCAGCTCGTATCTGGCGCTGGCGTTCCTGGTGCTGGTGGTTGGCTTGATGGCGTACTTCCCGGACACCCGCGTGGCACTGTATGTGGGCCCTGCGTTCCTGGTGTTGCTGACGGTGTTGTTCTACGTGTTCAAGCTGCAACCGACCAATGTGTCGCAAGGTGCGGCGCGTTCGGCTCAATAAGCCGTAACGCCTGAAACGAAAAAGCCCCGGTCGATTGGCCGGGGCTTTTGCGTTTTGAAGATCAAAAGATCGCAGCCTGCGGCAGCTCCTACAGGGGAATACGATCAGATTCTGTAGGAGCTGCCGAAGGCTGCGATCTTTTACTTGTCTGGTTCAAATGCTTGTTGAACTCCAGCCACGCTCCCAGCAATGCCATCAACCCGGCCCCGACCAATGCCGTGAAGATTTGCATGGCGAAGGCGTCTTCGGTCAGGGCGTTGACCATGTCCGCCAACGGTGCGAGCAACACGCCCAGGCAGAAAATCTCCAGCGAGAAACGCCCCATGCGACAGCTTTGCTGTGCCAGCCAGTTCTGCGTCCAACCGGTGTCGGGCAGCAGTTTCGCGGTGACATAAGCCAACGCCAGAAAGTGCAGCAGACGCTGGGGTGACAGGTTGGTCTTGCTGATCGGGTACAGCAGGTTGCTCAGGCCGGACGGCACCAGGGCGTCGTGAATCTGCGGCCAGCGCCACAACACAGTCAACACGCCGGCGCCCACAACGTACACCGCCGCCGTCATGAACAACGGCTGACGGATTAACGGTCGGCTCTCTGGCAGGCGAGGGCGCTGTGAGTGAATCGCGGCGGCGCCACCAAGGACAAACAGCAATTGCCAGGCAACCGGGTTGAAGTACCACACGCCGTCCTTGATCGCCGCCAGATTCCAGCCGGCCAACGGCACCATCAGGTACAACGCCACTGACATCGCCACCATCACCCAGGTCTTGCGCACCAATATCGGCAGCACCAGCGGCAACCCCGCCAGCAGCACGATGTACAGCGGCAACGGGTCCATCAGGTTGGGTTTGAAGCGCAGCAACAGTTCATCGATCAAGGCCTGCTGCGGGTCGCTGATGAAGTGATGCATGCCCATTTCTTCGACCAGATCGCGGGTCTCCACGTGGCTGTTGGCGAAAAACACAATGCCCATCAGCATCGCCAACAGGAAGATGTGCACCACATACAGCACCCAGGCGCGGCGCAGTATTTTCACGCAGGCGATCAGGAAACCTTCCCGCGCCAGGACTTTGCCGTAGGCCAGCACCGCCGCATAACCGGCCAGGAACACGAACACTTCGGCCGCATCGCTGAAGCCGAAGTTACGCAAGGTGATTTGACCCAGAGGGTTGTGGGGCACGTGATCCCAGAAAATGAAGATCAGTGCCAGACCACGAAAAAAGTCGATCCGGTGATCGCGCGCTAACGTCATGACGGCAGGCTCGTAAACGGTTTGAACAAAGGAATAGTCGATGGCGCCTATAGGTTACACGCCGCTCATCGGCGGCGCGCAGGGTGGACTGATTCGCCCGCAATTGCAAAGTCGGGGTATTTCGGAATGTCTCCTGACCGTGCCTGAAACCATTACCGCTGGTCTGAAAGGCGCGCGAACCTGCGATTTGTGACAGTAGACAAGCTCAAATACTTATGGATGCGCAACGTTCTACCAAAGGACCGTCAGCATGAGAAGTTTGTGGCGAGGGCTGTCCAGCTACACAGTGATCGGGGTCGCCAACACCCTCATTCACTGGCAGATCTTTTTCCTGCTCAGCGTCGCAGCGGGGTTGCGTCAGGCTGTGAGCAATCTGGCGGCGTTCTGCGTGGCAGCCTCGTTTTCCTTCTACATGAATGCGCTCTACACCTTTGACAGCAAAATGTCGGTCGGCGGTTATCTGCTGTTCATGGCGGCGATGGGGGCGTTGAGTTATGGCGTCGGCTATGCCGGTGACCTGTGGCGGTTACATGGTTTGCTCACCGTGGCGCTGTTTTCTGCGATGAGCCTGGTGTTCGGTTTTCTGTTTTCCAAGTACGTGGTGTTTCGCGAGCGTGACGCATGAAAATCTCGCTCATTGTTCCAGTGTTCAACGAAGAGCAGTCGATCGACATTTTCTACCAGGCGGTGCGGCGTGAGTTGAAGCTCGATGCCGAGGTGGAGATCGTGTTCATCAACGACGGCAGTTCCGACCGCACGGCCGAACAGGCCACCGCCCTGGCGCAAGCGGACGATCAGGTCATGCTGATCAATTTTTCCCGCAACTTCGGCAAGGAGCCAGCACTGTTCGCCGGTCTGGAACATGCCACCGGTGATGCGGTAATCCCGATGGACGTCGACCTGCAGGACCCGATCAGCGTCATCCCGTTGCTGATCGAGCAATGGCAAAAAGGCGCGGACGTGGTGCTGGCGAAACGTCGGGACCGTCATTCCGACAGTTATCTGAAACGCCACAGCGCATCGTTGTTCTATCACCTGTTGAATCGAATTTCGTACACACGTATCGAAGAAAACGTCGGGGATTTTCGTCTCATGGATCGCAAGGTGGTCGATGTGATTCGTGCACTGCCCGAGCATCAGCTGTTCATGAAAGGCGTACTGTCCTGGGCCGGCTTCAACACCGTCGTGGTCGAATACGAGCGCGCCCCGCGCGTGGCGGGTAATAGCAAATTCAACGTCTGGAAACTGTGGAACCTGGCGCTGGAAGGCGTGACCTCGTTCAGCACAGTGCCCTTGCGGCTATGGACTTACGTCGGTGGGGCTGTGTCGATCTTCGCCGTGCTGTACGCGGTGTACATGGTGCTGGACAAGATTCTCAACGGCAACAGCGTGCCCGGTTATCCGTCGCTGATGACGGCCATTCTGTTTCTCGGCGGCGTGCAATTGATCGGCATCGGCATTCTCGGGGAGTACATCGGCCGGATCTACATCGAGGCCAAGCACCGGCCGCGCTATGTGGTCAAAGACATCGTTGGCGGCAAAGACCGGCGCGAGCGCTGACATGGGGCGCTTCAGCGATTTTTTCATCAAGGAACTCGGGCGCCGGCAGGTCTGGCTGTTTTTTCTGTTGGCGACGCTGGTGTATGTGCTGCCGCTGATCCTCGCGGACTATCCCTACATCGATGACAACTGGCGCTCGCTCTCCGCCGGCATGGCGTGGGCGGAGCAGGGGAGATTGTTCACCGAACTGTTCTACAACGCGCTGACCTTCAGTAATGCCGCGCCGAACACCTTTCCCTTGCCGTTGCTGATCGCCACGCTGGCGATGGCGTCGGCGCTGACCAGCCTGACCTTTCACTATTTTCGACAGCCGACCATTACGTGCTGTCTGGTGCTGTTGCCACTCTGGTACAACCCGTTTTTCCTGCAAAACCTGTCCTATCAATATGACGGCGCGCCCATGGCGTTGAGCGTGGTCGCGGTGATTTATGCGATCACTTTTCGTCACTCCCGGCGCAGTGTGCAATGGCTGGTGCCTGCCTTCCTGATTGCTTTGGCACTGGGTCTTTATCAGATCAGCCTGAACGTATTTCTGGGGTTGTGTTGCCTGGAGTTGCTCAGGGCTGCCAACGACAGAATGCCTTGGCCGCAGTGGGGCGTATTGATTGGCTGGAAGCTCGCCCAAGTGGTGTTGGGCTGGTTGATTTACAGCGTCACTGCCTACCCGTTTCTGGGACAGAACCGCGCTCTGTTGTTGAACTGGTCGGCGCAGCCCGCGCTGCAATTGGACGTCAACATCCTCCGGGTGCTGGAAAAAGTCATGCTGCTGTTTCATGGCGGATTTGCCTGGGTGTTCGCCGGGCTGCTGCTGTGCGCAATGGCCGGTGCGGTCGGGCTGGGGATGAACATTGTTCAGCACAAGGAGAGCGCGGCGAAGCGGCTGTTGATTGGCCTGCTGTGCGTACTGACTGTACCGGCGTTGCTGTTGTTGGTATCAGGGGTGGCGCTGTTTTTTCGCGACTTCAACGAAGGCGCCAGAACGCTGATGGGGTTTGCGGTGTTGTTGGTGCTGCTGTTTTATCTAGGCCATCTGGCGCTGGCGTCTGTGCATGAGCGACTGCCGCTGCTGTTGCTGGTGCCGCTGCTGGCGATGCTGTCGCTGTCGTTCGCCTATGGCCGGGTGCTGCTGGTGCAGAAAACCTTCGCCACCAGTGCGCTGAATAGTCTTGAGCGCGACATCAGCAGCCATCGAGGCTTGCGTGAAGCCAAGCGCATCTACATGTCGATCACCTATTCCGATCACTGGTTGCGAGGCGCCGCAGGCTCGTTCAAGCAGATGCCGGTGTTGCACTATCTGCTCAACATCGACTTTTACATGCTGGCCGAAAACCTGCCCAAGGTGGGCATTACCAACGTGGTCGCGGAGAAGGAACGGCGCAATGCGACGCGGGTGGGATATCAGCATTTCCCGCCGCTGGTGGAGAGCCAGTACTACCGGATTTACCTGATTGGCGATTACGGTTTCATCGTGTTCAAAGAGCCGGCCCCGATCAAATCGCTTCGTTGGTGAGGCGACATGTCGGAGCCGTTAGGGTCACGCGGCGGCCACTTCGTTAGGTTCGAAGCTGTCCGCCCGCGCCATCTGCCACATCCGTGAGTAGAACTCGCCATTCACTTCACCGGTCAGCAGTTCGCCCGGTTTGAGGAACACATGCAGCTGGGAAAACAGCTTGATCTCGGTCGCCGACATGCGCCGCACCAGGTGCTTGGCCGACAGCTGCGACGGGTGTTCGAGGCCAGCGGCGGCAAGCATTTCGGCCAGGCCCTTGAGGGTGTTGCGGTGGAAGTTGTAGACGCGCTGGGCCTTGTCCGGCACCACCAGCGCGCGCTGGCGCAGGGTGTCCTGAGTGGCGACGCCGGTCGGGCATTTATTGGTGTGGCAGCTCTGCGACTGGATGCAACCGATGGCGAACATGAAGCCCCGCGCCGAGTTGGCCCAGTCGGCGCCGATGGCCAGCACGCTGGCAATATCGAAGGCGCTGACAATCTTGCCGCTGGCGCCGAGTTTGATCTTGTCCCGCAGGTTCAGGCCGACCAGTGTGTTGTGCACGAACAACAGACCTTCACGCATCGGTACGCCGATGTGATCGGTGAACTCCACCGGCGCGGCGCCGGTGCCGCCTTCCTTGCCGTCGACGACGATGAAGTCCGGGAGGATGCCGGTTTCCAGCATGGCTTTGGCAATGCCCATGAATTCCCAAGGGTGACCGAGGCAGAACTTGAAGCCCACCGGTTTGCCGCCGGAAAGCTCACGCAATTGCTGAATGAAATGCATCATCTCGATCGGCGTGGAAAACGCACTGTGGCGTGACGGCGAGACGCAGTCTTCGCCCATCATGATGCCGCGGGTTGCAGCGATTTCCTTGGTGACTTTGTGCTTGGGCAGGATGCCGCCGTGACCGGGTTTGGCGCCTTGGCTCATCTTGATTTCGATCATTCGCACTTGCGGCGTTTGTGCTTGCGCGGCGAAGCGTTCCGGGTCGAAGCGGCCATCGCTGGTGCGGCAGCCGAAGTAGCCGCTGCCCAGCTCCCAGGTCAGGTCGCCGCCGTGTTCGCGGTGATAGGGGCTGATGCTGCCTTCACCGGTGTCGTGGGCGAAGTTGCCGAGTTTGGCGCCCTGGTTCAGCGCGCGAATGGCGTTGGCGCTGAGCGAGCCGAAACTCATGGCCGAGATGTTGAACACCGACGCCGAGTACGGCTGAGTGCATTGCGGGCCGCCGACCGTCACGCGAAAACCGCTCGGGTCGCTCAACGGCGCCGGGCGCATGGAGTGGCCGATGAATTCGAAGCCCGATTGGTACACGTCGATCAGGGTGCCGAACGGTTTGTCGGCGCTTTCATTCTTGGCCCGGGAATAGACCAGCGAACGCTGGGACCGGGAAAAGGGCAGGGCGTCGCTGTCGGATTCGAGCAGGTACTGGCGGATTTCCGGGCGAATGCCTTCGACCAGATAGCGAATGTTGCCGAGGATCGGATAGTTGCGGCGCACCGCGTGAGGGCTTTGCATCAGATCGAACAGGCCGATCAGGCTGAGCACGCCGGTGATGGCGGTGATTGGCCAGAGCCAGTCGTGTTCGAGGAAAGGCAGGCTGGCGAGGGTGAAGATCACACAGGCGGCAAAGAAGGCGTAGCGGCTCAGGAGTGACAGGCTCATACGGTTTCCTTGGGTTCGGACTCAGGTTTTAAAGATCGCAGCCTTCGGCAGCTCCTACAGGGGAATGCGATCAATGTAGGAGCTGCCGAAGGCTGCGATCTTTTCAGGCATTTTGTGCCTGGAGAAAAATCGAAAACAGCTCGGACTGGGACTTGATCCCCAGCTTGCTGTACATGTGTTTCTTATGGACTTTCACGGTTTCGATGGAGATTTCCAGTTTGCGGGCGATTTCCTTGCTGGAGCAGCCGCTGAGCATCAAACGCCCAACATCCAGTTCCCGCGCGGTCAATTGCGCGCCTTTGAGTTGCTGCACCGACGCTTCCAGTTGCACCCGCCAGTCGCCTTGTACCGGCGCTGGGGCGAGGGCCACCACTTCGTTGATTTCATAGGGTAGACGCTGGCGTAACAATCCGAGCACCCACGGCTGGATCAACGACAGCAAGGCGATCTGCTCGGCACTGAAGCGTTGCTTGCTGCCCAGTGACAGGCACAACGTGCGGTCGCCTTCGAGCTGACAATTAAACTGTATTTCGTCGGCCACGACATTCACACGAAAGTATCGTTGATAGTACTCGGTGAGTTCGAAATGCTCCGGCGCCACTTCCGACAGGCGATACAAACCGGTGCGCGATTGTTCGCGGCAGGCGATGTAGAACGGATCGAGCAGGTACAGGCCGCGCAGGTAATCCTGGAACAACGGATCGGGGCCGCCGTCTTCGCCTGGGCATTCGGCGAACACTTGCGGGTGCTGGTCGGCGCTGAACAGCAGCGCCACCCAACTGTCGCAGGGCACGTACTGATCCAGCAAACGCACCAGTTGCGTCCAGAAATTGGGCTTGTCCAGGGCGTCGATCAATTGCCCCACCGAACGGTGCCAGGCGATGTCGTCCAACGAGAGTGTCATGCATCTACCCCTATCGTGTTACCCCAGCGGCGTGATTTCCCGGCCGCTTGCTTGCTGCGCATACTGGCGCACAGACAGCGACCGGGCAATCTTTCTCCCAGCCCGGCCTTAGAACAAGGAATACCCATGAAGGTCGAACTCGCCCAATTGGCGGGCCGTGACAACGACACGGCTTACAACCTCGAACGTGCGCTGGAGGCGATCAACGCCTGCGCCGCCGACACGCATCTGATCATGTTTCCGGAAAGCCACTTGATGGGCTTCCCGAGCGCCGAGTCCGTGGCCGATGTCGCCGAACCGCTGGACGGCCCGACCGTCAGCGCGATTGTCGCTGCGGCCCGTGAACGCAAGATCGCCGTGGTCGTCGGCACTGCCGAGAACGACAACGGTCGTTTCTACAACACCACGCTGTTGATCACCCCCGAAGGCGTCGCGCTGAAGTACCGCAAGACGCACCTGTGGGCGTCGGATCGGGGTGTGTTCGAGGCCGGCGACCGCTACGCCACGTGCCTGTGGAACGGTGTGCGCGTCGGCCTGCTGATCTGCTACGACATCGAATTCCCCGAAACCGCCCGTGCCCTGGCGCAACTCGGTGCCGAGTTGCTGCTGGTGACCAACGGCAACATGGACCCGTACGGCCCGACCCACCGCACCGCGATCATGGCCCGCGCCCAGGAAAACCAGGCGTTCGCGCTGATGGTCAACCGCGTGGAAGAGGGCGATGGCGGGTTGTTGTTCGCCGGTGGCAGTGCGCTGGTTGATCCGCTGGGCACGTTGCTGTTCGAGGCCGGACGCGAAGAGGGGCAGTTTGCGGTGGAACTGGACCTGAACCGGTTGACGGCGGCGCGTCAGGATTATCGCTATCTGGATGATCAGCGGCTGAAGTTGCCGGGGGAGATGGTTGAGCATGCTTCGGGCATGCGCGAGCTGATGATTCCCAAGGGCTGAAGATCAAAAGATCGCAGCCTTCGGCAGCTCCTACAGGGGACTGCGATCAATGTAGGAGCTGCCGAAGGCTGCGATCTTTTAACGATTCATCACCGAACAACAACAAACGCAACACCCGAAATTTGCGCCGAACTCGGCTCTGCCATAAATCTAATAATTCCGGAGTAGTCGCTCATGGCTCGTTTGCAACGCACCCTGTCACTGGGGTCGGTGGTGCTGTTTGGCATCGCCTACATGACGCCGATCATTGTGCTCGGCACGTTTGGCATCCTCGCTCAATCCACCGCCGGCATGGTGCCCGCCGCGTATCTGGCGGCGCTGGTGGCGATGTTCTTCACCGCCATGAGCTACGGGCGCATGGCCTCGGCGTTCCCGGTGGCCGGTTCCGCCTACAGCTATGTGCGCAAAGCCATTAGCCCGAAACTCGGGTTCATCGCCGGTTGGGCGGTATTGCTCGATTACCTGTTCCTGCCGATGGCGATCTGGTTGATCGGCGCGGCTTACCTCAACTCGGCGTTCCCGGCCGTGCCGCAGTGGATCTGGGTGCTGGCGTTCATCGGCATCACCAGCGCGATCAACATTGTCGGCCTGAAACTGGCCAACGGCATCAACGCCTTGCTGATGCTGGTGCAGTTCCTGGTGCTGATCGCCTTCGTCGCGCTGTGCGTGCACTACGTCGGCGGCGATGCGAGCACGCCGTTGTGGTCGATCAAACCGTTCTTCAACGGCGACATGCAGATGCCGTTGATCATGAGCGGTGCGGCCATCGCCTGTTATTCGTTCCTGGGCTTCGACGCGGTCAGCACCCTGACCGAAGAAACCCGCGACCCGCGCCGCACCATTCCACGGGCGATCATGCTGATCACCCTGATTGGCGGCCTGATTTTCGTCGGTGTGTCGTACTTCGTGCAGATCGCCCACCCGTCGTTCCAGTTCGACAGCGTCGACTCGGCGGCCTATGAAATTGCGCGCAACATCGGCGGCGACCTGTTCGTCTCGATCTTCCTGATCGGCCTGATCGTCGGCCAGTTCGCCTCGGGTCTGTCGGCCCAGGCCAGCGGTTCGCGCCTGCTCTACGCCATGGGCCGCGACGGCGTGCTGCCGAAATCGTTCTTCGGCACCTTGCATGAGCGTTTCGGCACACCGATCAACAGCATCCTGCTGTGTGCGGTGGTGGCATTGCTTGCGCTGAAACTCGACGTCACCACTTCAACCTCGTTCATCAACTTCGGCGCGTTCCTGGCGTTCAGCCTGGTGAACCTGTCGGTGATCTTCCATTACTGGATCGGCGGCGAGAAAAAAGGCCTGCGCGAATTCGTGCTGTTCCTGCTGTTCCCGTTCATCGGTCTGGCGGCGGATTTGTGGTTGATGGTCAGCCTCGATCACCTCGCTATCTATCTCGGCCTGAGCTGGTTGGCGATTGGCGTGGTTTACCTCGCGGTGTTGACCGGTGGTTTCCGTCGTCAGCCACCGGAGATGGATTTCCAAGAGGCTGTATGACGCCTTTGTAGGAGCTGCCGAAGGCTGCGATCTTTTGATCTTGAAAAAACAAAGTCAAAAGATCGCAGCCTGCGGCAGCTCCTACACAATCCGTGGAAGACATGTGATCCTTGCCGTTTTTGAGTCAAAGGTCTCTTTGTCATGTCGACAATTATCCACATCGCCGCTGCCCTGCTGATCGGTCCCGACGGCCGAACCCTGCTGGTGCGCAAGCGTGGCACCGAGGCGTTCATGCAGCCGGGCGGCAAGATCGAGCTTCATGAATTGCCTGTCCACGCTTTGGCTCGTGAGCTGGAAGAAGAGCTGGGTCTGGTCATCGATCCGGCGCACGCCACGTTCCTCGGGCAGTTCTCGGCACCGGCCGCCAATGAGCCGGGATGTGTCGTACAGGCGGAGATCTTCCTGCTGACGATCGATGCAGACGTCACCCCGGCGGCCGAGATCGAGGAAGTGCTCTGGATCGATCCGGACACCGATGGCGATGTCACTCTGGCGCCATTGACACGGGACCTGATCCTGCCGTTTTATCGAGCTTCGCTGACCGCCATCGCCTGATCATTCACGCAAAGGAACCGCCATGATCCCGCTCCAGGACCTGCTGATTTTCGCTGCTGCTGCATTGCTGATGGTACTGACGCCTGGGCCGAACATGATCTACCTGATCTCCCGTTCGATCTGCCAGGGGCGCAAGGCCGGGGTGACGTCGTTGCTCGGTGTGGTCGCGGGTTTCTTCGTGCATCTGTTCGCCGCTGCGGCCGGTTTGACCGCGGTGTTCCTCGCGGTGCCGATGGCTTATGAAGTGTTGAAGTGGGCGGGGGCGCTGTATCTGTTGTGGCTGGCCTGGCAGGCGGTCAAGCCCGGTGCGCGTTCGCCATTCGAAGCACAACAGCTGCCGCCGGATTCGTCACGAAAACTGATCACCATGGGCTTTCTGACCAGTGCCCTGAACCCGAAGATCGCGGTGTTCTACCTCTCTGTATTTCCGCAGTTCATCACGCCCGAACACGGTTCGGTGTTCACCCAAAGCATCGTGCTGGGCCTGACTCAGATCAGCGTCAGCTTCAGCGTCAACCTGATGATTGCGCTGTTTGCGGCGGGCATCGCTTCGTGGTTCGTCAACAACCCGACCTGGCTGGCGATGCAGCGTTATTTCATGGGGTTTGTGTTGTCGGCGCTGGCACTGCGGCTGATGCTTGAGCAAAAACGGATGGCCTGAACATGTGGATCGAGCGACTGGATGCCAGTCATGCGCTGGATTATCGGGCGATGATGCTCGAAGCCTATGACCTGCATCCGCAGGCCTTCACGTCGAGTGTGCGCGAGCGTGCGACGATGCCGCTGAGCTGGTGGGAAGCGCGCCTGACCGGCAAGCTCGACGTGGTGTTCGGCGCGTTCGAAGAGGGCAGGTTGGCCGGCATTGTCGGGCTGGCGTTCGAACCTCGGGAAAAGGCCCGGCACAAGGCGACGCTGTTTGGCATGTACGTATCCGCCAACGTGCGCCAGCGTGGGCTCGGTTTTCAGTTGGTGGAGGCGGTTCTGGCGGAGGCGCGGTCCCATCAGGGGCTGCGGCTGATCAAATTGACCGTCACCGCCGGCAATAACGCTGCGTTCAATTTGTACCAGCGCTGCGGCTTCGTTCAGTATGGCCTTGAGCCGATGGCGGTGCGGGTGGGTGAGGAGTACTTCGACAAGATCCATATGTGCCGTGAGATCTGAAGCACGATCAAAAGATCGCAGCCTTCGGCAGCTCCTACAGGAAAAATGCGTGCCCCTGTAGGAGCTGCCGAAGGCTGCGATCTTCTAAAGGTTGAGAACCAGTCCCCGCATGTTGCTATCGAACTGCGCTAACCCCATCCAACGTCGAAAACGACGTGTCCTTCGCCGTCAGCAGAAAATCACGCATGTACGGCGCATCCAGCATGTCAGCGCGAATCCCCGCGTACAGCGTCGCAAACAGACCTTTCTCACCCAAGCGCTTGGCCTTCACATAACCCCGTGAACTGTACTCATGCAACGCCCAATGCGGCATGCCGCACACGCCGCGTCCGCTGGCCACCAGTTGCATCATCATCACCGTCAGTTCCGAGGTGCGGACCTGGGCCGGCTCAACGTCGGCGGGTTCGAGGAAGCGCGTGAAGATGTCCAGTCGATCCCTTTCCACCGGATAGGTGATCAAGGTTTCCGTGAGCAAGTCTTCCGGGACGATGTAGGCCTTGCTCGCCAGTTTGTGCTGGTTGGCCACGGCGAGCATCGCTTCGTAGGTGAACAGCGGCACATAGGTAATGCCCACCAGGTCCACCGGATCGGAGGTTACGACCAGGTCCAGATCGCCACGGGCCAGGGCGGGAAGCGGGGCGAAGGAGAAGCCCGACGCCAGGTCCAGTTCGACTTCCGGCCAGGCATCGCGGAACTGGTCAATGGTCGGCATCAGCCACTGGAAACAACTGTGGCATTCGATGGCCATGTGCAAACGACCGGCAGTGCCGCCGGCCAGTCGACTGATGTCACGTTCGGCAGCGCGCAGCAACGGAAGGGTGGCATCAGCCAGTTGCAGCAGGCGCAAACCGGCGCTGGTGAAACGCACCGGTTTGGTCTTGCGCACGAACAGCGGCATGCCCATGCGTTCTTCCAGCTCCTTGAACTGGTGGGACAGCGCCGATTGGGTCAGGTGCAGGCGGTCGGCCGCGTCCACCAGGCTATCGGCTTCGCGCAAGGCGTGGAGGGTCTTGAGGTGACGGATTTCAAGCACCGGAGGGCTCCATGAGGAAAACTTGTGATCAACACGAAAAGGTTGAGTTTGTCTCATGTTGGCTTGGCTGTCGACAATAGCGCCATCTTTTATACAGGAGCACATTCGACATGGCCGTGGCCCACACCCTAGGTTTCCCGCGCATCGGCGCCGACCGCGAACTGAAAAAAGCCCTCGAAGCCTACTGGAAGGGCGATCTCGATCAGGACGCGCTGAAAAGCGTCGGCCGCCAACTGCGCGCCACCCACTGGCAATTGCAGAAAGACGCCGGCATTGACTTGTTGCCGGTCGGCGATTTCGCCTGGTACGACCAGGTGCTGACCCATTCCCTGGCCTTCGGTGTAGTCCCCGAACGTTTCGACAGCACCAAGGACGAGCGCGGCCTGCCGACCCTCGACACCCTGTTCGCCATGGCCCGTGGCGCCACTGCTACCTGCTGCGACGGCGGACGCGGCAAAGCGCAATACGCTCAAGAGCTGACCAAGTGGTTCGACAC
Source organism: Pseudomonas sp. NFX98 (assembly GCF_047784845.1). Lineage (NCBI taxonomy): Bacteria > Pseudomonadati > Pseudomonadota > Gammaproteobacteria > Pseudomonadales > Pseudomonadaceae > Pseudomonas > Pseudomonas sp. NFX98. Next base: position 109,162 of record NZ_JBLNNF010000021.1, read on the forward strand.
CAACTACCACTATCTGGTCCCGGAATTCACCGCTGACCAGCAATTCAAGTTGAGCTGGGAACAACTGTTCGACGAAGTCGAAGAAGCCAAGGCTTTGGGTCACACCATCAAACCGGTGATCATCGGTCCTTTAACTTACCTGTGGCTGGGCAAGGGCAAATCAAAGGGCAATGGCAACGACTTCGACAAGCTCGATCTGCTGGAACGCCTGCTGCCAATCTACGGCGAAATCCTCGGTCGCCTCGCTGCACAGGGCGTGGAGTGGGTGCAGATCGACGAACCGATCCTGACCCTCGACCTGCCGCAGGAATGGAAGAACGCCTTCGAACGCGCTTACCACATCCTTCAATATTCGCCGCTGAAAAAACTGCTGGCGACCTACTTCAGCGGCCTGCAAGACAACCTCGGCCTGGCCGTCGGTCTGCCGGTGCAAGGTCTGCACATCGACGCGGTGCGTGCGCCGGATCAATTGCTGCACGTGCTCGATCGCCTGCCGATCTACAAGATTCTCTCGGTCGGCCTGGTCAACGGTCGCAACGTCTGGCGCTGCGAACTGGAGCCGGTGCTGGCGCAACTGCAATTTGCTCAGGAACGCTTTGGCGACAACCTGTGGGTCAGCAGTTCCTGCTCGCTGCTGCACAGCCCGGTGGACCTGGAGCGCGAAGACAAACTCGACCCGGAACTGAAAAGCTGGCTGGCGTTTGCCGTGCAAAAGTGTGGCGAAATTGCTGTGCTGCGCGATGCCCTGAATGACCCGCAAGCGCCAAAAGTGCAAACAGCCTTGGTGCAAAGCCGCGCCATTGCCGCCAGCCGTGCCGAGTCGCCGCGCATTCACAAGGCTGAGGTTCAAGCCCGGATCAATGCCATCGGTGCGGCGGACAGCCAGCGTCAGTCACCGTTTGCCAAACGCATCGAGCAACAGCGCGCACGCCTCAAATTGCCGGCATTCCCGACTACCACTATCGGCTCGTTCCCGCAGACCGGTTCGATTCGTCTGGCGCGTCAGTCTTACAAGCAAGGCAAGCTGTCGGCCAACGATTACACCGACGCCATGCACCATGAAATTCGCCACGCCGTGCAGGTTCAAGAACGCCTGGGCCTCGACGTGCTGGTGCACGGTGAAGCCGAGCGCAACGACATGGTCGAGTACTTCGCCGAGCAACTGGACGGCTATCTGTTCACCCGTTTCGGCTGGGTGCAGAGCTACGGTTCCCGTTGCGTGAAACCGGCGGTTATTTACGGTGACCTGAGCCGTCCGAAAGCGATGACCGTCGACTGGATCACTTATGCCCAGAACCAGACCGACAAGGTCATGAAAGGCATGCTCACCGGTCCCGTGACCATGCTGATGTGGTCGTTCCCGCGCGAGGACGTGTCGCGCAAAGTCCAGGCGCAGCAACTGGCCCTGGCCCTGCGTGACGAAGTGGTGGACCTGGAAGCCGCCGACATCAAGATCGTGCAGATCGACGAAGCGGCGTTCCGCGAAGGTTTGCCGCTGCGCCGGGCGCAATGGCAGGAATATCTGGATTGGGCGGTGGAAGCGTTCCGCCTGAGCGCCAGCGGTGTGCGTGATGAAACCCAGATCCATACCCACATGTGCTACAGCGAATTCAACGACGTGATCGAAGCCATCGCGGCGATGGACGCCGACGTGATCACCATCGAAACCTCGCGTTCGGACATGGAATTGCTGGAGGCCTTCAAAGCGTTCGACTACCCGAACGACATCGGCCCGGGCGTCTACGACATCCACTCGCCACGGGTGCCGGACACGGCCGAGATGGTCAAGTTGATGGCTAAAGCTGTGCAGCGTATCCCGGCTGAGCGTTTGTGGGTTAACCCTGATTGCGGGTTGAAGACTCGGGCGTGGCCGGAGACCGAAGCGGCGCTGGTGAATATGGTGGCGGCGGCGAGGCAGTTGCGTAGTCAGTTGGCTTAAAGTCCTGCGACGCCTGTTCTGATGCCTTCGCGAGCAAGCCCGCACACATTTGATTGGATGTCGTACACAAAGGTTGTGTTCGCTGAAGATCAAGTGTGGGAGCGGGCTTGCTCGCGAAAAAACGATCACGCGGTTTTGAGAAAACGACCGCCCGGCACTCTTCATCAAACTGTCATGGAACTGTGGCAGCGCGCTTGAACAAACTTCATCAGACTCGCGCTCTACTGGGGTTCTGCGTTTTGGTGTTTTTCATGCGTGTTTTTTTATCAAGAATTGTATTTTTGGCCGCATTTTTGTTCGGCCTGCCGTCCCTGGCGGCGTCTCGTTGTGACGTCAATGTTCCGACCGAACGGGTAGATCTGGCCCAGGTAAGCCTGGCGTACCAGAGCATCGGCCGCGCCTCGGACCCGGCATTGCTGCTGGTGATGGGCTTGGGCGGGCAGTTGATTCACTGGCCTGATGAGGTGGTGGTCGCGCTGTGTCAGCAGGGTTTTCGGGTCATTCGTTATGACAACCGCGATGTCGGCCTGTCGACCTGGCTGCAAGCACCACTGGAAGCCAACCTGACGTTCGAAGTGCTGCGCTACAAGCTCGGCTTGCCAGTCTCGGCACCGTACTCATTGACCGACATGGCCGACGATGGCCTGGGCCTGATGGATGCCTTGCACATCGAGCAATTTCACGTGCTGGGCGCGAGCATGGGCGGCATGATTGCCCAGCACATGGCGGCCATGGCACCGCAACGGGTGGAAAGCCTGACCCTGATCATGACCACCTCCGGGGCCGAAGGTTTGCCTGCACCGAGTGCGGCACTGGTGCAATTACTGTCACGTCGCGGCGCACCGAATCGTGAAGTGGCCCTGGAGCAACAGGCCGATTTGCTGGCGGCGCTGGGCAGCCCGACGGTCGTTGATGATCGCCAGGCGTTGTTGCATCAGGCGGCGCTGTCGTATGACCGGGCGTTCAACCCCGAAGGTGTGAAACGGCAGATCATGGCAATCCTGGCCGAGCCAAGCCGGGTGGCGTTGCTCAATCAATTGCGCGTCCCGGCGCTGGTGGTGCATGGCACCGCTGACCCGTTGTTGCCAGTGATGCATGGCGTGCATCTGGCAGCGCATTTGCGCGGCAGCCAGTTGAAGTTGATTCCGGGGTTGGCCCATCGATTCCAGGAGACGTTCAAGGCACCGTTACTGGCGGCAGTGCTGCCGTATTTGCGCGAGCACCGCGAGGACACTTCGCACTGGGCGCAGATCGAGCCGGTGGCCGAACATAATCTCCTCTAACACCGCGATCCACTGTAGGAGCTGCCGAAGGCTGCGATCTTTTGATCTCGTTTTTTCGGAACAAAAATCAAAAAATCGCAGCCTTCGGCAGCTCCTGCACAAAACCATTCAATGCAGGTGTATCGTTCAAACTTTCCGGCGTGTTCCAGCCAGCGAGGTGAATGATGAGTGCCCCACTGAAAATCGATTTCGTCAGCGACGTGTCCTGCCCCTGGTGCGTCGTGGGTTTGTATGGTCTGACCAAAGCCCTGCACATCTTGCGTGACGAGGTGCGTGCCGAGATCCGTTTCCAGCCCTTCGAATTGAACCCGAAAATGGGACCTGAAGGGCAGAACATCACCGAGCACATCACCGAGAAGTACGGTTCGACACCGGAGCAGTCGCAAAAGAATCGCGAGATGATCCGCGCACGCGGCGCCGAGGTCGGGTTTGCGTTTCGCACCGACGGCAACAGCCGTATCTACAACACCTTCGATGCTCACCGCCTATTGCACTGGGCGGGGCTGGAAGGGCTGCAACAGCAGCTGAAAGAGGCGTTGTTCAAGGCGTATTTCACTGACGGCGGCAATCCTTCCGACCACGCTCAACTGACGACAATCGCTGAAAGCGTCGGACTGGACCGTCAGCGGGCCGAGGCGATTCTGGCGTCGGAAGAATTCGCCACAGAGATTCGCGAGGAAGAACAGTTGTGGCTGTCGCGCGGCGTGAGTTCGGTGCCGACGGTAGTTTTCAACGGCCAGTATGCTGTCACGGGTGGGCAACCGGTGGAGTCGTTCGTGGCGGCGATCCGGCAGATCATGAGTGAAGCCAAGGGCGGAACGGTCAACTGACCAACGATCAAAAACCTGCTCGCTCCCGCAGGCGGATTGGCGCTTCTCAGGTGTGAATCAGTGGCTCAGTCCGTACTTCTTCACTTTGTCGAACAAGGTGGTCTTGGCCATGCCCAGTTCCTGGCTGGCCTGGGTCAGGTTGCCGCCGCTGCGCTGCAAGGCATCGCTCAACAGGTTGCGTTCGAAGGCTTCCACCGCCTCGGCGAAGGCCAGGCCCGGAGTGCTGCCGCCCGCGCCAGGTTTCTTGAACGCCGGCAGGCCGAGGGCAAAACGCTCGGCGACGTTGCGCAGTTCGCGCACGTTGCCCGGCCAGTCGTGGCTCATCAGGTTCGAGACGGTCTGGTTATCCAGTTCCGGCGCGATGCGGTCGAAGCGTAGCGACGACTGCTGCAAGAAGTATTCGAACAGTTGCAGGATGTCTTCGCGGCGCTCGCGCAGCGGTGGCAATTCCAGGGTCACCACGTTGAGGCGGTAATACAGGTCGCTGCGGAATTCGCCGGCCTTGCTCGACTCGACCAGATCGGATTTGGTCGCGGCAATCACCCGGCAATCCACCGCCACGCTCTGGTTCGAACCGAGGCGCTCAAGGGTGCGTTCCTGCAATACCCGCAGCAGTTTGATCTGCAAGGGCAGGGGCATGCTTTCGACTTCGTCGAGGAACAGCGTGCCGCCGTCGGCGTGTTCGATCTTGCCGATCCGCCGTTTGCCGGCACCGGTGAAGGCGTTGGCTTCGTGGCCGAAAATTTCGCTCTCGAACAGGTTCTCTGGCAGGCCACCGCAGTTCAGTGCGACGAACTGTTTGGTGTGTCGCCGACTGAAATCATGCAGGCAGCGGGCGACCAGTTCCTTGCCGGTGCCGGTTTCACCCTCGATCAGCACGTTGGCCGAGGTATCGGCGACGTTGGCGATCAGTTCGCGCAGGTTCTGCATGGCCGGCGAGCGACCGATGATCCGGCCTTCGAGGGAATCACGCTCGGCCAATTGCCGACGCAACGACGACACTTCCCGCGCCAGGCTGCGCTGTTCCAGCGCGCGGCGGGCCACATCCACCAGCCGTTCCGGAGAAAACGGTTTCTCCATGAAGTCGTAGGCGCCTTTCTGCATGGCGCCGACGGCCATGGAAATATCGCCATGGCCGGTAATCAGCACGACGGGCAAGCTGCGATCACGTTCCTTGAGCCGACCAAGCAATTCAAGTCCATCAATGCCCGGCAGGCGAATGTCGCTGATGACGATGCCGGCAAAGTTGTCGCCGACCCGCTCCAGCGCTTCTTCGGCGCTGCCAACGCCAACGCAGGGAATGTCTTCCAGGGTCAGCGCCTGTTGGCAGCCGAGCAGCACATGGGGGTCGTCTTCGACGATCAATACACTAAGGTCGTTGTTCATATTGGCTCGGCGGGAGTGGGGCTTACCAACGGTAAACTGAGGACGAAAGCGGTGCCACCGCTGGTCGGGTGCTCGACACCCAGATGACCGCCGGTGGCGGCGGCGAGGCTGGCGGACAGCGTCAGTCCAAGGCCCAGGCCTTGTTCGCCGGGCTTGGTGGTGAAGAATGGTTCGAACAAATGCTTGCGCGCTTCGGCGTCGATACCGTGGCCGTTGTCCCGCACGCGCAAGCGGTATTTGCCATCGACCGCTTCGCCTTCGAGCCACAACTCGGGTTGTGGCTGCGCTTGCATGGCATCAAGGGCGTTGCCGATCAGGTTGACCAGAATCTGCTCCAGGCGGGTCTGGTCGATCTGTACCTGCACGGCTTCGAAATGGCGGTGCAACTGCGTATTTTTCATTCGTCCATCGAGCAACTGCAAGGCCGCGTCCACACCTTTGCCGAGGCACGCCTGACCCTTGTCGTCACCGCGCCGGGCGAAGGAGCGCAGGCTGGCGGTGATGCGGCCCATGCGGTCAATCAGTTCGTTAATGGTCTTGAGGTTGGTGCTGGCAATGTCCAGTTGACCGCGCTCGAGAAAACGCACGGTGTTGCCGGACAAGGTGCGCAGCGCCGCCAGCGGCTGGTTCAGTTCGTGGGCGATGCTGGTGGACATCTGGCCGATGGCTGCGAGTTTTCCGGCCTGCACCAGTTCATCCTGGGCGCGGCGCAAAGTCTCTTCGGCATGACGCCGTTCGCGGATTTGACCCTTGAGCCGTTCGTTGCTCGCGCGCAGGTCGACGGTGCGTTCGGTAATCCGACGCTCCAGTTGATTGTTGGCTTCCTGCAAGGCTTCCCGGGCCGCGAGACGTGTAGCAATCACCTTGCGCCGCTCGTTCCAGGCAATCAGCAGGAAGGCGACAAGGGCAAACGCCACCGCCACCAGAATCCCCTGATTGATCGCTTCGCGGCGCAGATCCTGCAGCGGCGTCAGCAGGGTGAAGTTCCACGGTGTATCGCTCAAGGGCCGGGTTTGCGACAGGTAGCTGATGTTTTCATCGTCGGACACCAGTTCGCTGTTGGCCGGGAAGGTGAGTTTTTCCACACCTTCGGACAGGGTTTCCCGGGCCAACGGTTGCAGTTCGTTGAGCGGGAACCAGTAGTACTGCAGGCTGCGGGCCAGTTTCTCTTTGGTTTCATCGCTTAGCGGCACCACGGATTTCAAGCGCCGCGCGGGATCGCTGGAGAGAATGATGATGCCGTTTTCGTCGCTGACGAAGGCTTCCAGGCGCGCTCGCTGCCAGCGCTCTTCCATGGCTTCGAGACGGACCTTGACCACCGCGACGCCGATGATCTTGCCGTGTTCTTCCAGGCCATGGGCCAGGTAATAGCCGGGCTCACCGTTGGTGCTGCCGATGCCGTAGAACCGCCCCGGCTGACCGCGCACGGCATTCTGAAAATAGGCGCGGAAGGACAGGTCTTCACCCAGGTAACTGTCGACATCGCGCCAGTTGCTGGTGGCCATGACGCGGCCGGTGGTGTCCATCACGTAGATGGCCCGACTGCGGCTGCGCCGGTTCAGGCCTTCGAGGTAATCATTGACCGTTTGCCGGTGTTCCGGGCTCGGGTCGGCCAGCAGCTTGGAAACACTGGTTTCGAGTTCCAGCAGGCTGGGCAGATAGGTGTATTTGCTGATTTCGCTTTCGACGGCGCGGGCGTGCAGTTCCAGCTGACGCTGACCGTTTTCGCTGAGGCTGCGGATGCCATAGTGTTCGCTGACCCAGAAGCCGATGTAACCCAGTCCGATCATCAGGGCGATGATCAGCGGCGGCAGGAACAGATGGCGAATCAGACGGGGTTTCACGGCGAGTGATGGCGACGTGGCGCGGTAGAGATCGGGGTCGCATTTCATCACAGATGCCTTGGGTCAACCACAACAACAAGCCCAGAGGACTCCCTGTAGGAGCTGCCGCAGGCTGCGATCTTTTGATCTTGCTTTTTGAAAGACAAGATCAAGAGATCGCAGCCTGCGGCAGCTCCTACAGGGGAGGCCGTACAGCCTTAGTGTTGGAGGATCTTGTTGAGGAAGTGCTGCGTACGCTCGGCACGGTGGCTGATGTCGCCGAAGAATTCCTCTTTCTTGCAGTCTTCGATGATCTTGCCCTGGTCCATGAAGATCACACGGTCGGCCACTTTACGGGCGAAGCCCATTTCGTGGGTCACGCACATCATGGTCATGCCTTCGTGGGCCAGTTGCACCATCACGTCCAGTACTTCGTTGACCATTTCCGGGTCCAGCGCCGAGGTCGGTTCGTCGAACAGCATAACGATAGGGTCCATCGCCAGCGCACGGGCAATCGCTACACGCTGTTGCTGGCCACCGGACAGTTGGCCCGGGTGCTTGTGGGCGTGGGCCGAGAGACCGACGCGCTCCAGCAATTGCAGGCCTTTCTTGGTGGCCTCTTCCTTGCTGCGACCCAACACCTTGATCTGCGCGATGGTCAGGTTTTCGGTGATGGTCAGGTGCGGGAACAGCTCGAAATGCTGGAACACCATGCCCACGCGGGAACGCAGTTTCGGCAGATTGGTCTTCGGGTCGGCGATGGAGGTGCCGTCGACCACGATGTCGCCTTTCTGGAACGGCTCCAGGGCGTTGACGCATTTGATCAGGGTCGACTTGCCGGAACCGGACGGCCCGCACACCACGATCACTTCACCTTTTTTGACCTCGGTGCTGCAATCAGTCAGTACCTGAAAGTCCCCATACCACTTGTTGATGCTTTTGATAGAGATCATACGGCGAACCTTTTTTGCAGACGCTTGACCAGCAGCGAGGCGGAAAAGCTGATGATGAAGTACACGAGACCCGCGAAAATCAGGAACTCATTGGAGCGGCCAATGATGTCGCCACTGGCACGCGAAGCATTGAGGAAGTCCACCAGGCCGACGGCGTAGACCAGCGAGGTGTCCTGAAACAGGATGATGCTCTGCTGCAACAGCAGCGGGGTCATCTTGCGGAACGCTTGCGGCAGGATGATCAGGCGCATCATCTGGCCGTAAGTCATGCCCAGTGCCTGGGCAGCGCCCATCTGGCCCTTGGGAATCGACTGCACACCGGCACGGACGATTTCGCAGAAGTACGCCGCTTCGAACATCATGAAGGCCACGATGCAGGAGGCAAACGCGCCGATCGGCGTGTCTTCACCGGTAATCCAGCGCAGCACGAACGGTACCGCCAGGTAGAACCAGGTGATCACCAGCAGCAACGGGATCGAACGGAAATAGTTGACGTAGGCGCCGGCCAGGTTGGAAAGCAGCTTGTTGTGGGACAGACGGCACAGCGCCAGGATGGTGCCGAGGATGATGCCGCCGATCACGCCCATGGCCATCAGCTTGAGGGTCATGATCATGCCGTTCCACAGGCCCGGCAGGGACGGGATGATGCCCGAGAAATCGAATTCCATCATTTACCCCCTACAGAGATCAGGCCCGGTACAGCGACTTTCTTCTCGACCATGCGCATCAGCAACATCAGGCTCATGTTCAGGGTGAAGTAGATCAGCGTGGCCAGGGTGAAGGCTTCGAACAGGTTCGCAGAGAACTCGGCAGTCTGTTTGGTCTGCGCGAGCAATTCCATCAAACCGATCAGCGAGGCAACGGAGGTGTTCTTGAAAACGTTCAAAAATTCCGAGGTGAGCGGCGGAATGATGATCCGGTAGGCTTGGGGCAGCAGCACGTTCCAGTAGATCTGCGGCAACTTGAAACCCATGGCGCGGGCCGCGGATTCCTGGCCTTTGGGCAGGGCCTGGATACCGGTGCGCACCTGTTCGCAAACGCGCGCGGTGGTGAACAGACCCAGGCACACGACGACGCTGAGGAAGGCCGAGGTGGTCGGGTTCAGGTCCTGCTTGTACCACTCCTGCAGGTCGGCAGGCAGCAGATCGGGCACCAGGAAGTACCAGATGAACAGCTGCACAAGCAGCGGCACGTTACGGAAGAGTTCGACGTAGCAGGTGGCGATGCCCGATACGATGCGGTTCGGCACGGTACGCATGACGCCCAGGATCGAGCCCAGCGTCAGGGCGATGATCCAGGCCGCGATGGCGATGCCGATGGTCCAAGCCAGACCGGACACGTACCAGTCGAGATAGGTCTCGCTGCCCACGCCGGTGGACTTGAAGAACACGCCCCAGTCCCAGTTGTAATTCATTAGGGTCTCCCCTCGGATTCGATCGATGTACAAGTTCCCGCTTGGGGGAAGCTCCGTTCCCGCCCGATCTTGACGATCAGGCACACACGATCGGCTCGACAGCCACCGGTCCGAGTGTTTCCAAAAATGCCAGCAGGGAGTGACAACCTCCTGAAAGGGCGGTGGCCCTTTCAGGAGATAAGGTTAGTCAGAAATCAGGACTTCTTGTCGTCAGCCGCTTTATCGGTCGGATTGGCGATCAGGGCCTTGAGCTCGTCGCTCATCGGGAAATTCAGGTTCAGGCCTTTAGGCGGGATTGGCTGCATGAACCATTTTTCGTAGATCTTGTTGATCTCGCCCGATGCGTAGGTGGCCTTGATGGCGTCATCCACAGCCTTTTTGAACGGCTCGTCGCCTTTGCGCACCATGCAGCCGTAGATTTCGTACGACTGTGGAGTGCCGGTCACGGCCCAGTCACTGGCCTTCTTGGCCTTGGCAGCTTCACCGGCTAGCAGGGCGTCATCCATCATGAACGCTACGGCGCGGCCGGTCTCCAGCATCTGGAACGACTCGCCGTGGTCTTTGGCGGAGATGACGTTCATGTTCATCTGCTTGTCGGCGTTCATCGATTTGAGGATGCGCTCGGACGTGGTGCCGGCGGTGGTTACGACGTTCTTGCCAGCCAGATCAGGGAAATCCTTGTACTTGGAGTCTGCCTTGGACAGCAGGCGGGTACCGATTTCGAAGATGCCGACGGAGAAGTCAACTTGCTGCTGACGCTCGACGTTGTTGGTGGTGGAACCGCATTCCAGGTCCACGGTGCCGTTTTGCACCAGCGGGATACGGGTTTGCGACGTCACCAGGTTGTACTTGACCTGGAGGTTCGGCATGTCGAGGTCTTTTTTGATGGCTTCGACGACTTTCAGCTGGATGTCGTGGGAGTAGCCGACCGGTTTGCCGGAAGCGTCTGCAATGTAGGAAAACGGAATGGAAGCGTCGCGATGGCCCAGGGTGATGACACCGGACTCTTTGATCTTCTTCAGGGTGCCGGTGAGTTCGGCGGCGAAAACTGGCGTGCTGATCAGAGCGGCAGCAATGGCTGCGCCCAGGATATGGGGAACGATGCGCATCAAACTTTCCTCGACATTGTTTTTTTTATGGAGCCAGTTGTTCGGCCCTTTTGTGCTGCAAATGCCAGAGCGCTACTGAGAGTGCGCGCAAAGGACATCCGTCGAAGAAGTGTAGAGCATGACTCGTGCCAGACCAGTGCCAATTGGTCAAACTATTGATTTATAAGGAAATTAAATATTTGTGGCGCTTATTTTTAGGTTGAAAAATCCGGTTATCCGAACCGACCCGCAGGTCGCGTTCGGAAAACCGAATGGTGGCAGGGTGCTACCCGCGGATCACGGGTATTTGCGCTTGTCCGGCGCTGGCGGGAAGTACTGGTACAACCAGGTTTCACTCAGCGTGCGGTCGTTGGTACGAATGAACAGGCGCAGTTCGACAGGCTCGACGCTGTCATTGGTCGGGTACCAGTCAAACAGGATGCGGTAGCCCTTGATGTCATCGAGCTTGAGCACGCTGAAATCCTTGACCTCACCGTTCGAGCACGTCACCACCGGCTCGATGCCCGTGCCTTCCGGCAAGCGGTCCAGACCCCCTCCGGTGAAATCCACGGCAAAGCGCCGCGCCCAGACCGGTGGGTAATGCTCGCCCGGCGCCCAGCCTTCAGTGAAACCGCCCATGCCGGAACGGGTCGCATGAACCCGCGCCAGCGGCGTGCCAACCGGCGGCAGAGCGCTCCAGTAGAGTTTGTAGCCGTAGTTCAGCGAATCGCCGGCCGCCACCGGTTTCTTCGGCGTCCAGAACGCGACGATGTTGTCCATGGTCTCGCCGGTGGTAGGGATTTCCAGCAGATCGATCGAGCCTTCGCCCCATGAGGTGGTCGGTTCGACCCACAGGCTCGGACGACGGCTGTACCAGTCGACGGTGTCCTGATAGCTGGCGAACTCGTGATCGGTCTGCACGAGGCCAAAACCTTTCGGGTCGGTGTCGGCGAAGGCGTTGAATTGCAGTTTGGCCGGGTTGTTCAGCGGGCGGCAGATCCATTCTCCATTGCCGCGCCACATCGCCAGGCGATCGGAGTCGTGGATCTGCGGGTGGATGGTGTCGCACATCCGGCGCTCGTGCGTGCCGCAGCTGAACATGCTGGTCATCGGCGCGATGCCCAATTGATCGATGGCGGTACGCGCGTTGACATGAGCATCGACTTCCATCACCACGCGCTCGGCCTGGCAGTCGATGTCGAAACGGTAGGCACCGGTGGCGCTCGGCGAATCGAGCAGGGCGTAGACCACGAAGCGGGTGCTGTCCTTGTCCGGCGTCTCGAACCAGAACTTGGTGAAATCGGGGAATTCTTCACGCTTCTTGGCGTAGGTGTCGATGGCCAGCCCGCGGGCCGACAAGCCGTACTGGCCGGTGGCGTCCACCGCGCGGAAGTAACTGGCGCCGAGGAAGGACACCACGTCGTGCCTGTCCAGCTCCGGCGCCTTGAACAGCTTGAAGCCGGAAAATCCCAGGTCGCCGGTGAGTTGCTTGGTGTCGACGGTGGTGTTTTCGTAATTGAACAGCGACGGACGGAAATGCACTTCGCGCGCCATGCGGGATTTCGGATCGACGCTGTACATGCGCACTGGCTGCTTGAAGCCCATGCCGACATGGAAGAACTGCACGTCCAGCTGACCCTTGTTGTCTTTCCACAACGAATGGTCGCCGTCGTAACGGATCGCGTTGAAGTTCTGCGGGGTCATGGTTGCCAGGGTCGGCGGCAGCACCTGCTTGGTGTCCTGATAGCGATTGCTGGCCAACTGCTTGGCCTGCACTTTCAGCGCCTCGAAATCGAAGGCCTTGGCCTCCCCATCGGCTGTGCCAGGGGCGGCCCAGGCGCGGGCGGCGAGCAGGCCGCTGGCAGATAAACCGGTGTAGGCAGCGATGGCCATGGAGGCTTTGAGCAAATTCCTGCGGTGCATAAATACAACCTGTCGTGAACAATCCCGCGCCGTTCCTGGCACGTGCTGGATCAGAAAATTCGGTTCGGACATGCCTTCGGCCAAACGCAACGGACTTTTAAACAGATGCCGGATAGCTTAAACCGTTCGATTGCAGAGCAAAATTGATTGATGGCACCACGCTAGCTCGGCAATGAAACAAGACATGTCGGGAAACATTTCCGACAGGACCTTCTGATTTCAAGGGCATTTATGCTTTTTTCGACTAATTACTCTAAAAACCGCTTTTCAGCGCCGTGATTGTTTCTATTCTGTGCTCATGACCGGTTTATGCCCTTCGGGCCGGTGCGGTTCAGTTGGCACGAGGCGCTGCTGAAAAAGGGATAGGGCGATGCGGTTTCTGAAGTTTTCTTTGACGTAGAGAAGGACATCGTCCATGTCGAAAGTACAAGGCATCACCGAAATGTTGGGAATCTTTCCTTGCCTGGCCAGCGGGCGGCGAAGACGCCGTCTCAACAGTGAGGAACTGAAGTTGGTGGAACGCTATCGGGAATTGTCGGAGAGCGACCGGATTGCGATGAGGTATCTGGTGGATGCGATGAGGAGTGTTTCGCGGTTTTGAGCAGGCAAACCAAAGGGACGGACTGTGAAGTCTGTCCCTTTTTTTCAGCTCGATTTATCCCTTCAAGTGCAAGTACCAGTGATTGGGTAGGGTCGCTGCACCTGCATCAACTCAGGCATATCACGCCACTTGATCCAGGCGTGATGTTGGTAATGCAGCAAGGGCACTGAAACTCCAGCCCAATTCAAAGAACTCAGGCTCGGCTGGTTTTCCACAGGCTCTGCTTTCAAATCACGCAGCGAGGGTATGACCTCATTGCTCAGCCACTGGCGCAGGTTGCGGTTTTCCGGGACGAAGTGGTGAACCAGCAAGGCGTACATGCCTGATTCGCTGACCATCAGGGTTTCGACTGTTTTGCCGTCCTTGAGTAGCCATACGCTGCGACGTTGATCGGGATCGAGTTTCAGGGTGAGGCGTTCGTTCAAGGGTTTGCCCATCAAGCGGCCAAGGTCCTGAACGCAGAGCCAGGCCTGGTTGTCTTGCATGAAGGCGTGGAGGAAGCGGTTGTGGCGGGTGAAGACTGTAGGAATGAAGCAGGTATCAGTTTCAGACGGATTTGCTGTGAGCTTGTGCATTTTTCGACTCCATGTTGAAAAAGGAGCCGCCACTAACCCTTCGACAGATTTGGGTGGCGGACCGTGCGGCGTTCGAAGTCGGAACATTCTCGATCAACATGTAAGCCGAGAGGCCCGCGCCACACGGCCCGCCATAACGCGAAACTGAAAGGCAAAAATGCCCCAGCTCGAATGGGGGCGCGGATGCGCCATGTTGATATGTTCCGGCTTCGACTCCGGGTCGCTGATTTGGCAGCGACGGAGTGAAGCCTATCGGTCAGGCGCTCGCGGCGCCAAGTCTACTCTGGCGACGCGTGTTGTAGGAATTGAGGTTTTTTCAGGAAGGTTTCGTCTGTAGGAATTTCCTGTTTTTGCACGTGCTGCAGAGTAGAGGCACCTAAAGCGCATTTTTTCCTTTATTTATTCGAATCCAGCAAATGAACTGCAGGATTTCTCCATGCTGATCGAATTTTCGGTTTCAAATTACCGCTCGTTCCGGGACAAGCAAACCTTGTCCATGGCAGCGGCTCCTCGTCTGAGTAAAACCCGTAATACGTTCAAGCCTTCCTCCTGCGCAGAAAAGCTTCCCGACTTGTTGAAGGTCGCTGCGATATACGGCCCCAATGCTTCCGGCAAGTCTTCACTGGTTCGCGCGATAGGGATCGTTGGGCGATTACTTGCCGCGACATCCAACCCCAGTGACGAGCCGTTAGCGGTTTCGCCGTTTCGTTTTGATCGCGCCTTGAAGGATGCTCCCAGCGTATTTGAGTACAACTTTATTCAAGGTGGGTTGCGTTATAGGTTTGTGCTCGGGTTGACTGAGCAGCGCATTGTCAAAGAACAACTGGTTTCTTATCCGAGAGGGAAAGAAACGCTTCTGTATGACCGCCAATTCGACGCCAATGGCGAACATTATGTTTTCGGGAAAACGCTTGAGGGCGGTAAAGAAGTGCACCATGCATGGCGGCGTTTGACGAGTCCGAAACTGCTCTTTCTCTCGCAGGCCGTGGTGAATAGCAATGAAGAATTGACTCAGTTGCGAGTACCGTTCAGTTGGTTCCAGACCGGGCTACTCGTGGTTGAGCAGAACAGCATGATGGAGTTGTCGACAGCGTCGATCCGTTTTCTTCGGATGGTATCGAGCCATACGAAAGATCTTCGGGAATTTCTCAAGGCATTGGACATTCCGGTTTCTGCCATTGACCTCAATCCGGACGATGTCGATACCGCTCAGAACGATATAGAACCTACCCTGAAGGAGATTCTCGCGGCGGTTCAAAAGAACAAAGTCACTCTCACGCATTTCAGTGTTTTAGGTGAGGCGGAATTTGATTTTTCGGAAGAGTCGTGCGGCACAAAGAACCTGATTGGTTTTTGGCTGCCCTGGTTCATGATGAATCAGACGGGGGGCAGCGGCGTGCTTTGTGTCGATGAACTCAACAGTAGTCTTCATCCAGACATCGTCGCCGACTTGATCGGCAAGCATCTGGACAGTGGCCTCGATACTCAGCTGATTTTTACAACCCACGACACTCATCTCATGAATGAAAAGATCCTGCGGCGGGATCAGTTCTGGATTACTGAACGTGACGTCAACGGCGCGACATGTCTGTTTTCCATTCACGATTTTGAGGGGCGAGAGAGTGAGGATGTCGAAAAGCGCTACTTTGAAGGGTGTTATCGCGGATTACCGCTGATAAGGCAGGCATAAGGATGGCGAATCCAGGGAAGTCATTTGATCGCAAGGCATCACGGTTCAAGCCTCAGCCTAAAGTGTTGGTGCTCTGCGAGGACAGCAAATCAGGGAAACGCTATCTGGAAGAGGCGGCTTTCCATTTTCGTGCCAAGGCCCGGGTCGAAATTGCTCACTGCGGTGTCACGCATCCGAGTGGCATTGTTGAGCGAGCAATCATCCGGCAGGAACGTTTCGACAAGGTGTTTTGTGTATTGGATCGCGATACGCACCTTTGCTTCCAGCGGGCATTGAATGTTGCGTTACCCCATCCAAAGATCAAAGTCATTGCATCGTATCCCTGCTTTGAGTTTTGGCTTTTGCTGCACTTCGGTTTTAACCGGAAGCCCTTCAGAGCTGTCGGCAAACGCTCCCCGGGTGATTTGGTTAGCAAGAGTCTGCGTGAGAAACCCAGCATGGAAAAATATGAGAAGGGCAAAGACATCAGCTATTTCTCCCAACTGTTGGGAGAGCCATTTCAGACAGCACGAACCCTGGCACCTAAAATTCTCGAGGATGTCGCAATTAGCGGAGAACCCAATCCCAGCACCGAAATCCATTTGCTGATGGATGAGTTCGAATCCCTCTCCAAACCGCAGCCCGTCTGACTTCATCAGCCCTATCCGCATTGATGCGGACAGGGCGTTTGATTGAAGAAGACTTACGTTAACGACTAACCTTCCAAGCATCCCCAGCAGGCGCTGTCCCGTGGTCATACGGCTTGGCAATCCACATGTAGAGCAGCCCAAGACCAATCACGATGGCCGTGCTCAGCACCATGGCGTAATTGATGTACCACGCGGCATCCGGTGTGCGCGGCCAGGCCATGTTGATGATGGCGCCGACGCCGTAGACCAGCGCGCCGATGTTCACCGGCCAGCCCCAGGCGCCGAGGGTGAATTTGCCGTTGGGTTTCCAGCCTTTGAGGCGTGCGTACAGTGCCGCGAGGACGATCATCTGGAACGCCAGGTAGATGCCAATGGCGGCGAAGCTGACGATGGTGGCGACCGCGTCTTGCAGGAAGAAGCCGAGGATGATGATCAGTGCCGGCAGGACGCCGGACACGAACAGTGCGGCAACCGGAACCTGGGTTGTAGGCGAAATCTTCTTCAGCAGTCGGCTGCCGACGACCATTTCGTCGCGAGCGTAGGAATACAGCAGACGGCTCGCCGCCGCTTGCAGGCTGATGACGCAGGAGATGAAGGAAATCATCACCACGGCCATCACCATTTTCGAACCGACCGGGCCGAAGGCGTTGTTGAGGATGGTGCCGACCGGGTCCTTGTCGGTGCCGTTGATCACTGCTTGCATGTCGGGCACGGCGAGGATCAGCGCCAGGCAGGCAAACATCGCCGCGATGCCACCGATGTAGATGGTCATGCGCATGGCAATCGGGATCTGCTTGCTCGGGTTCGGGGTTTCTTCGGCCACGTCGCCGCAGGCCTCGAACCCGTAGTACAGGAACATCCCCGCCAGCGATGCGGTGAGGAACGCAGGCAGGTATGAGCCGTTGATGCTGATGTCGAAGGTGTTGAACAGCACGCTGATCGGTTGATGACGCTCGAAGACCAGCAGGTAAACGCCAACGATCACCG
This sequence comes from Pseudomonas sp. NFX98, assembly GCF_047784845.1. Classification (NCBI taxonomy): domain Bacteria; kingdom Pseudomonadati; phylum Pseudomonadota; class Gammaproteobacteria; order Pseudomonadales; family Pseudomonadaceae; genus Pseudomonas; species Pseudomonas sp. NFX98. The sequence goes on from NZ_JBLNNF010000021.1 coordinate 126,283, forward strand.
CGCCCACCAGTTCACAGAGAAAGCCGAACATGGCGATGCGCGCCAGCACTTTGGTGCCGCTGAGGTTAACCAGGGTGGCGAACAGCGTCAGCACCAGCGCGATGACGATATTGGTGTTGTTGCTCGGTTCAAAGCCGAGCATGGCGGCCAGGTACGGACCAGCGCCAACCGCAACAGCGGCGATGGTGACGCACAGCGCAATGGAGTAGATCCAGCCGACCATCCACGCCCAGCGTTTGCCCACCAAGCGGCGGGCCCACGGGTACACACCACCGGAAATCGGGAACTGCGAAACCACTTCACCGAAGATCAGGCACACCAGCAACTGACCGCAACCGACCAGCAAATAAGCCCAGAACATCGGTGGCCCGCCAGCGGCGAGGCACAGGCCGAAGAGGGTATAAACCCCTACGACTGGAGAAAGGTAAGTGAAGCCCAGGGCGAAGTTCTCCCACAGGCTCATGCTGCGATTGAAGTTGGAGGTGTAGCCCAGTTTGCGTAGTTGCTCGGCGTCGCTGTCGGCAACGGCGGCAGAGAGATCGGGTGATGCACTCATGTGTGTTTGCTCCGGAAAATCGGCAGATTTCGGATGTCCGAAACCGTGGCGGGGCTTTGAAGGCGCCGCCAGGATCGGTGGTTATTGTTATTTGAGTTGCGGTGAATCCTTGGTGTGTATCGCCGACATCATCCGTGTGTCTGCTGAAAAGATCGCAGCCTGCGGCAGCTCCTACAGGATGTACGGCGCTCTTTGTAGGAGCTGCCGCAGGCTGCGATCTTTTTGCGGTTAATGCTTGAACATCACATGCCTTACGACGGTGTAATCCTCCAGTCCATACATGGACATGTCCTTGCCATACCCGGACAGTTTCTGACCGCCGTGAGGCATTTCGCTGACGAGCATGAAGTGCGTGTTCACCCAGGTGCAGCCGTATTGCAACCGCGCCGACAGGCGATGGGCGCGGCCGACGTCGGCGGTCCACACGGAAGAGGCGAGGCCGTAATCCGAAT
>NZ_JBLNNF010000022.1:0-121102 GCF_047784845.1 Pseudomonas sp. NFX98
TCACAGGCAAAAAGCCTAAGGAGCTGCACGGCTTCCAGATCCCTCCCTCGATGATCAGTCGAGAACTATCGCTCCTGATGGAGCGATAGTCGAGATACAAGGAGCTGCCGAAGGCTGCGATCTTTTGATCATGAAGAACAAAATCAAAAGATCGCAGCCTTCGGCAGCTCCTACAGGTGTGGTGTATTCCTTATGTCGCCGGGCGAATCGCCTTGATCAATGCCTGCAACGAATACCCCAACCGCAGCGCCAACTCTTCAGCCCGGGCCGTCAGCCCTTCCATATCCAGTTCCTGATCCAGCTCCGAAGGCACAATCAGAATCACATTGCCCTCCTTCACCGGCAGCTCCCAGTAATGCCGATGGTAAAGCCCACGCAGTAACGCAGCGCCCAACGGCTTGCCATCGTCGGTGGCCCATTGGTTGATCACCAGCCAGCCGCCCGGATTCAGGCGTTTCTGGCAGTTTTCCAGGAAGGTCCACGCCAGATGCCCGACGCCCGGGCCGACGTCGGTATAAAGGTCGACGAAAATCAGGTCCGCAGGCTCGGCGGTGTCGAGCAGTTCCAGCGCATCGCCCACACGGATATACAGGCGAGGGTCGTCATCCAGACCCAGATATTCGATAGCCAGGCGCGGCACATCCGGGCGCAACTCAATGGCTTCGACATCTTCCAGCGGCAGGAACTTGAGGCAGGCCTGGGTCAGCGTGCCGGCGCCGAGACCAAGGAAAAGCGCGGTTTCAGGTTGTTCATGGCACAACGCACCGATCAGCATCGCCCGGGTGTAGTCGTATTCGAGCCAGCTCGGGTCAGCCGTGAACACACAGCTTTGCTCGATAGCATCACCGAACTCGAGAAAACGGTAGTCGGCCACTTCCAGCACGCGAATCACGCCAAATTCGTCCTGCACCTCGGCGAGCAAATGCTCGACGCGCTCCTCAGTCATCTCGTCTTCCGGTTGTCAGCGGCAAAACCGCGATTGTCGGCCAAGCGACGGGAACAGGTCACGCACTAATTGCTGATAACATGGCTGCCCGAGCGTAAAACATTAGAGACCGTGATGAGCCAACCCTGGAGCCCTGACAGCTGGCGCGCCTTGCCGATCCAGCAACAACCCCAATATCCCGACGCCGCGCATTTGCAGCAGGTCGAGCAAACGCTGGCCAGCTATCCGCCGCTGGTGTTTGCCGGTGAGGCCCGGGAGTTGCGCCGTCAGTTTGCCGAAGTGACCCAGGGCCGCGCGTTTCTGTTGCAGGGTGGCGACTGCGCCGAAAGCTTCGCCGAGTTCTCCGCCGCGAAAATCCGCGACACCTTCAAAGTGTTGCTGCAAATGGCGATTGTCATGACCTTCGCGGCCGGTTGCCCGGTGGTCAAGGTCGGGCGCATGGCCGGCCAGTTCGCCAAGCCGCGCTCGGCCAACGACGAAACCATCGACGGCGTGACCCTGCCCGCCTACCGTGGCGATATCGTCAACGGCATCGGTTTCGACGAAAAAAGCCGCGTGCCGGACCCGGAACGCCTGCTGCAGTCCTATCACCAGTCCACCGCGACCCTGAACCTGCTGCGCGCCTTCGCCCAGGGCGGGTTTGCCGACCTGCATCAGGTGCACAAGTGGAACCTGGACTTCATCGCCAACTCGGCGCTGGCGGAAAAATACAGCCACCTGGCCGATCGCATCGATGAAACCCTGGCCTTCATGCGCGCCTGCGGCATGGACAGCTCGCCGCAACTGCGCGAAACCAGTTTCTTCACCGCCCACGAAGCGCTGCTGCTGAACTACGAAGAAGCCTTTGTGCGGCGCGACAGCCTGACCAACGACTACTATGACTGCTCGGCCCACATGCTGTGGATCGGCGATCGCACCCGTCAGCTCGACGGGGCTCACGTCGAGTTCCTGCGCGGGGTGAACAATCCAATCGGGGTCAAGGTCGGCCCGAGCATGAACCCTGAAGACCTGATCCGCCTGATCGACGCGCTCAACCCGGACAACGATCCGGGTCGCCTGAACCTGATTGCGCGGATGGGTGCGAACAAGGTCGGCGATCATTTGCCGCAGTTGATTCGCGCGGTGCAGCGTGAAGGCAAGCAAGTGCTGTGGAGTTCCGACCCGATGCACGGCAACACCATCAAGGCCAGCAGCGGCTACAAGACCCGCGACTTTGCGCAGATCCTGGGCGAAGTGAAGCAGTTCTTCCAGGTGCACGAAGCGGAAGGCTCGTATGCCGGTGGTATCCATATCGAGATGACCGGACAGAACGTCACCGAGTGCATCGGCGGTGCGCGGCCGATTACCGAAGACGGTTTGTCGGATCGTTATCACACCCATTGCGATCCGCGGATGAATGCCGATCAGTCGCTGGAATTGGCGTTTTTGATTGCCGAGACACTTAAACAAGTTCGGCGGTAGATAGCGTGATGACTATCGCTGGCAAGCCAGCTCCCACAGGATTTGTGCCGTACACATAATTTGTGTCCGACGCGGCCACTGTGGGAGCTGGCCAGCGATGGCGTCAGGTCAATCACCCTCAATCTGTGCCAATGCCACCCGCAACCGATCCGCACTCGCCCGCGGGCAGTTCAACTGAACCTGCCCCAACCCCAACCAATCCGCCATCCGCCGCAGATTCACCGCCAACGCCAGCATCCCCTCGTCATCCAGCCCCGTCTCTTCCTCATGCACCGCATGCACCGCCAACCGACCCGCCGCCCGCTCGGCGCGCAGATCGACACGTGCGGCAATCCGTTCGTTGTGCAAAAACGGCAAGACGTAATAGCCGTAGACCCGCTTGTCCTGCGGCGTGTAAATCTCCAGCCGGTAACGAAAGTCGAACAGTCGCTCGGTGCGGCTGCGCTCCCAGATCAGCGAATCGAACGGTGATAGCAACGCGCTGGCCTCGACTTTGCGCGGCACTTTCGGCTCAGGGAGACAATAGGCGGGTTGTTTCCAGCCCTGAACGTCGCAAATGACCAATTCGCCCGCCTCGACTAGTTCCGCCAGACGCGGACGACTGTCCGAAGGGTTCAAGCGAAAATAGTCGCGCAAGTCCTTCTCGGTGCCCACGCCCAACGCTGTCGCGGCATGCATCAACAGACCGCGCTGGGCCTCAGCCTCATTGGGCAAGGGCTGCGTCAGAATCGCTGAAGGAATCACCCGCTCCGGCAAGTCATACAGTCGCTCGAACCCGCGCCGCCCGGCCACCGTCACTTCTCCGGCGGCAAACAACCATTCCAGTGCATGTTTTTCCGCGCTCCAGTCCCACCACGGCCCGGCCCGTTCCTGACGGGTCGACAGGCTGCCGGCGCCCAGCGCGCCCTGCTCCTCGACCGCAGCCAGCACCCGGCGAATCGTGTCCTGCTGCTCACGACCAAAACGCGCGAGTTGCTGATAGATATCTTCGCCACGGGTTGCGCGCCGCATGCGCCAGTGCATCAGCGGATACATCGACAGGGGCAACAACGAAGCTTCGTGGCCCCAGTATTCAAACAACGTGCGACGACGCCCCGAACTCCAGGCAGCCTGGTCGAGCAAGTCAGAAGAATAGGAACCCAGACGGGAAAACAGCGGAAGGTAGTGCGAGCGCACCACAGCGTTGACGGAATCGATTTGCAGGATACCCAGCCGCTCGATCAGACGGTTGAGCCCGGATGCCTTGATCGTCGCTGGCGACTGGCGCCCGTTGAACCCTTGGGCGGCCAGTGCCAGACGCCGAGCCTGTTTGAGGGTAAAGGACAACGTTGCGGGCATGAGCATCTCCTTGTCTGCTCGCAACCTACCTCACCGGTAAGTGGTTTGTGTAGCGTCGTATTCATCATTTATTGATGGATCATTTATGCATCGGGTCGCTCCAGAACGGCTTGATCGACTCGTTCTCGACATCCGCCCGACTCATGCCGATGTCCTTCAGTGCTTCATCGCTCAAGCTTGCCAGCAGTTCGCGCTCGCGATGCAACTCGTACCAGCGGCTGATCTTGTGCAGCAGATCGGAGATCAGGTGAACCGAATGGTGTTCTGCGCCTTGGAACTCATGTTGACCTTTCATCTTGTTGCCCTCCGTTTGGATGGCTCCAATATCGCGCCGGGTCTAAGATCAATCCAACAAATGTTTCTGATGGCAACCATCTCGGAGATTGATGTATGTCGAGCTACCCGACGATCGATACCGAAGTGCTGCGCACCTTTGTCGCGATTGCCGACCAAGGTGGCTTTACCCGTGCTGGAGAATTGGTGCATCGCACCCAGTCGGCCGTCAGCATGCAGATGAAGCGGCTGGAAGAGGATGTGTTGCAGCGCCAGTTGTTCCAGCGTGATGGGCGGCACGTGCGGCTCACCGCTGAAGGCCAGGTGCTGCTCGGTTATGCACGACGCATCCTCAAGTTGCACAGCGAAGTGTTCAACACTCTGCGCGAACCGGACATGATCGGCACCGTGCGCATCGGTACGCCGGATGATTACGTGATGCGTTTTCTGCCGGGGATTCTGCGACGGTTTGCCCAGTCCTACCCGCTGATCCAGATAGAAGTGCATTGCGAATCATCAAAACAATTGCTGATGCGACAGGATCTGGACCTGTCCATCGTCACCCGCGAGCCGGGCAGCGAAATCGGCCAGTTGTTGCGCAAGGAGCGTTTCGTCTGGGCCGAAGCGCAATGCTACAGCGCCCATGAGCAAACACCGCTGCCGCTGGCGATGTTCAACAGTGATTGCTTCTGCCGCTTGTGGGCCTGCAACGCCCTCGATGCCCAGGGCCGCGATTACCGCGTGGCGTACAACAGCGACAGCCTGTCGGCGATCATGGCGGTGGTCAGCGCCGGTCTGGCCGTCACCGCACAACTGGAAAGCCTGATCACCCCGGATATGCGCATCCTCGGTGAAGCTGAAGATCTGCCGCTGCTACCGGAAGCCAGCATCATGCTCGTGCGCAACCTGCACAATCCGTCGCCGATCACCGAATGCCTGGCCGAACACATCATCGAAGGCTTCAAACTTTAAAGGCGAGCATCACCGCACAGAGCACCAGAAAACCGCAGAACAACGCGCGCAGCAGGCGTTCCGGCATAGCGTGGGCGATCTTCACGCCCCAACTGATGCTCATCAGGCCGCCAACCGCCAGCGGCACGCCAACCATCCAGTTCACCTGGTGATGCACGGCATATGTCACCAGCGTGACGCCTGTGCTCGGTAGCGCGAGCGCCAGCGACAAGCCCTGGGCGACCACTTGAGTGGTGCCGAACAGGCTGGTCAACACCGGCGTCGCCACCACCGCCCCGCCCACACCAAACAATCCGCCCATGGTGCCGGACGCCGCTCCGAGTACACCCAGCCAAGGCCACGAGTAATTCATCTGCGAAGAAGCCGGTGCGCTGGCGAAGAACATGCGCACCAGGTTGTAGGCCGATAGTGCGATAAGGAACGCGACAAAACCGATGCGCATGGTTTGCGCGTCGATGCCCACCGCCCAGATCGAACCGATCCAGGCGAAGCAGAAACCCATCGAGGCCAGCGGCAGCGCGTGGCGTAACTCGATCTTGTTGCGCTGGTGATAGCGCCACAGCGCCAGCATCACGTTCGGCACTACCATCACCAGCGCCGTGCCTTGGGCAATCTGCTGGTCAAGGCCGCACAACACGCCCAGCAGCGGAATGGCGATCAGGCCGCCGCCGATGCCGAAAATTCCACCGAGCGTGCCCAACGCAGCGCCGAAGACCAGATACATCAAAAACTCAATCACAGTGATTTCCTCTCAAATCATGCCGTTTATCCTACGCAGTTGGTTATGGCTCGGAAACGCATAGCAACGCACAATGGCTTTGCCAAATTCGCATAAGCGCAGAACCGCCATGAACCCGAATCAACTCACCGAACAACTGGGCCTGTTTCTCGACGTGCTGGAAACCGGCAGCTTTTCCGCCGCGTCACGTCGTCATCCCATGACCCCTTCAGCGGTGGCCCGGCGTATTGATAGCCTGGAAAGCGCGGTCGGTAGTCAGTTGTTCATTCGCAGTACGCACGCGGTTCGCGCCACACCGGCGGGGCTGGCGTTTGCCGAACGCGCGCGGCGCATCGTCGCGGAGTTGCGTTTGGCCCGTGCAGAGGCGGTGTCGCTGAGCAGCGCGCCGGAAGGCCTGATTCGAATCGATGCTCCGGCCGCATTTGGCCGGCGGCATCTCGCCCCGGTGATTGCCGATTTTCTGATGTTGTATCCCGGCCTCGACGTGCAGCTACATCTGATCGATAGTTTCGTCGACATGCAGGGCTTGAACCTTGGCAAGGTCGATCTGGTGCTGCGCGCCGGGCAAATGGCCGACACCCGTTTGGTCGCCACACCGCTGGCGAGCATAGTGCGCATCGCCTGCGCCAGCCCGGACTACTTGCAGCGCCGTGGCATACCAACCGACCCGGCGCAGCTGATTGAACACGACGGCCTAGACTGGGATGGCCTGGCCCCGCCCTTTGCCTGGCGTTTCGAACGGGACGGCCAGATGCAGTTGTATCGCCCGTCGCGCGTGCGCATGAGTGCCAACAACGCCGAAGCGCTGGTCTGCGGCGCACTGGCCGGTCTGGGCATTGCGCACTTGCCGACGTGGCTGGCCAGCGAGTACCTGTTGCGCGGTGAACTGGTGCCGCTGTTCTGCGAAAACGGCCTGCCCAAGCCAGAGAGCGCCGGCATCTATGCCTTGCGCCTACAGCAGCAACCCAGTTCCCGCAGTCGGCTGCTGCTGGAATACCTGAAAACCCGCTTCAGCCCAATTCCACCGTGGGATCTGGTCCTGCAAACCCATCTGCACCACCACTAGTCCAGAATTATCTGGCGCATTAAAGATTTGCCCGCTAGATTCATGAAGATCACTGATCGAAGGCTTCGAAATGACCACCGAGCGCAACACCCCGGACAACTGCGACGACCTGCTGCTGGACAACCAGGCCTGCTTCGCCCTGCACTCCACTTCGCTGATGATGACCAAGGTCTACAAACCCTTGTTGCAGGCGTTGGGCCTGACGTATCCGCAATACCTGGCGATGATGGTGCTGTGGGAACAGGACGGTTTGACCGTAGGCGAAATCAGCGCTCGCCTGCTGACCGATCCCGGCTCGCTCACGCCGCTGCTCAAACGCCTGGAAGTCGAAGGTGTGCTCAGCCGCACCCGTAGCCGTGAGGACGAGCGTGTGGTGATCATCGAACTCACCGAAAAAGGTCGCGCCCTGCGCGACAAGGCACGTGGCATTCCTCAGTGCATCCTCGGCGCCAGCGGCATGACCCTGGAGCGATTGCAGAAACTGCAAGCGGAGCTGCAAGAGCTGCGTCGTCACTTGCAAGACAGCCTGATCTGAAGAACGCCATCAATTCCAGTGGGAGCGGGCTTGCCCGCGATTGCGGCACGTCATTCAACATTGTTGTCGACAGACAGAACGCTATCGCGGGCAAGCCCGCTCCCACAATGATCACTTTGTTATCCGAAATATTGCCCTTCCCGAAATTTTTTTCGACCTTCTTATCCCTCACTCCGCAGCTCTAAATCAAAGCTTCCATTCAAAATCGGTGCACCACGACGCCGTTGGATAACATTTTTCTCAAAAATTTATATTGCGCACTAAACATTAGCGCGATACATTCATCTCGCACTTACTTAGCGCGCAAACATTTAGCGCAAATCAATCAAACCCGAACGAGGCTTTCACCATGCAAACTCTCTACACCGCGATCGCAACTTCCACCGGTGGCCGTGACGGTCGTGCGATTTCCAGTGACAACATTCTCGACGTCAAACTCGCCACCCCAAAAGAACTCGGCGGTGCTGGCGGTGCGGCGACCAACCCTGAACAACTGTTTGCAGCCGGCTACTCGGCTTGCTTCATCGGCGCCCTGAAATTCGTCGCCAGCCAGACCAAGCGCAGCATCCCGAACGACGCATCGATCACCGCACACGTCGGCATCGGCCAAATCCCTGGCGGTTTCGGTCTGGACATCGACCTGCACATCAAACTGCCGGGTCTTGAACAAGCCGATGCACAAACCCTGGTCGACGCTGCCCACCAGGTCTGCCCGTACTCCAACGCCACCCGCGGCAACGTCGAAGTGCGCTTGCACGTCACCGTCTAACCATTGATATCCACTCAGGCCCGAACAGGAAATGAACATGAACACTTTCAGCAAAGTCTTGACCGGTACCCTTCTCGCTCTGTCCGTACACAGCGCATTTGCCGGCGACGTTGAACACAACACCCAGGCATTCCTTGATGTGCTGAATGCCGGCACCGGCAAACCGATGGAGCAGATGACGCCTGCCGATGCCCGCGCCGTACTGGTGGGTGCGCAGGCCGGGGTCAAACTGACGCTGCCGAAAGCCGACGTTAGCCAGAAGACCATTCAGGTCGATGGCCAACCACTGAGCTTGACCATCGTCCGTCCCGCCGGGGTCAAGGGCGAGTTGCCGGTGTTCATGTTCTTCCACGGTGGTGGCTGGGTACTGGGGGACTTCCCGACCCACGAACGACTGGTTCGTGACATGGTTGTCGGTTCGGGTGCAGCAGCGGTTTTCGTCAATTACACACCGTCGCCGGAAGCGCATTACCCGGTGGCGATCAACCAGGCTTACGCCGCGACCAAATGGGTGGCCGAGCACGGTAAAGAGATCAACGTCGATGGCAAACGCCTGGCCGTGGCCGGCAACAGCGTCGGCGGCAACATGGCGGCCGTGGTCGCACTGATGGCCAAAGACAAGGGCACACCGGCGATCAAGTTCCAGGTACTGCTGTGGCCGGTGACCGATGCCAACTTCGATACCGGTTCCTACAACCAGTTTGCCGAAGGGCACTTCCTCACCAGAAACATGATGAAGTGGTTCTGGGACAACTACACCACCGATGCCAAGCAACGTAACGAGATCTACGCCTCACCGTTGCGGGCAACCCCGGCGCAACTCAAGGGCTTGCCACCAGCCCTGGTGCAAACCGCAGGCGCCGACGTACTGCGTGATGAAGGCGAAGCCTACGCCCGCAAACTCGATGAGGCCGGCGTGCCGGTAACCTCGGTTCGCTACAACGGCATGATCCACGATTACGGTTTGCTCAACGTGGTGAGCCAGGTGCCAGCGGTGCGGTCGGCAATGTTGCAGGCTTCCCAAGAGCTCAAGGAACACCTGAAATAACGCTAAAAGCAGAAGATCGCAGCCTCGTTTCACTCGACAGCTCCTACATGGGTTTTGCATTTTCCCTGTAGGAGCTGTCGAGCGAAGCGAGGCTGCGATCTTTTGATCTTTCAGGCACAAAAAAGCCCGACTCAATGGTCGGGCTTTTTCATTCCTGAAGCTGTGCTTATTTAGCACGGCCTTTGTAGGAACCGCCTTCGCGGGTATCGATCTCGATCATGTCGCCGATTTCGATGAAGTCAGCAACCGACAGTTCGGTGCCGTTCTTCAGTTTGGCAGGCTTCATTACCTTGCCGGAAGTGTCACCGCGAGCGGAACCTTCGGTGTAGTCAACCTGACGCACGATGGTGGTCGGCAGCTCTACGGAAACCAGACGCTCTTCGAAGAAGATCGCTTCGCAAACATCGGTCATGCCTTCTTCAACGAAAGGCAGAACGGCTTCGATGTCTTCAGCGTTCAGCTCGTACATGGTGTAGTCGGTGGTGTCCATGAACGTGTAGGTGTCGCCGCTGATGAAGGACAGGGTCGCTTCTTTGCGGTCGAGGATTACGTCGTCCAGTTTGTCATCGGCGCTGTAAACGATCTCGGTCTTGTAACCGGTCAGCAGGTTTTTCAGCTTGGTCTTCATGATCGCGCTGTTACGACCCGACTTGGTGAATTCAGCTTTCTGAACCAGCCAAGGATCGTTTTCGAGACGGATCACGGTACCGGGTTTCAGTTCTTTACCAGTTTTCATTGCGAATATCCGAATTTGGATGGGATTTACAAAAATCTAGGCCGCGTATCATATCCAATTTCCATAAAACTGTACCAGCGCCGTGGCAAGATCGGCCTGCAAGGCCTGTTCCAGACACCACGTCTCGGCATGTTTTTCCAGCTCTGGCCAGTGTTTACGGGTGGATTGCCAGTGGTCGGTCATTTTTTCACCGGCGTTCCATGCCCGCCAAAGACCGCTGATCGCCTCGCGGGCAGGCGCTGAAAGGTCTTTCACATAGAGCGCGAGGAAGGCTTCAAGCTTGTCCAGATGGACGTCTTCTTCCTGCTGATAGATGTGCCAGAGCAACGGCCGGCCCGCCCATTGGGCGCGAACGAAGGAATCTTCACCGCGCACCGCGTTGAAATCACAGCTCCACAGCAACAGGTCATACTGATCCTGTCGGACGAACGGCAGCACTTGCACGGTCAAGGCATCGCGCACATGCAGCGCGCCGGCCTTCAGATCGCTCACGCCGAGCCAGCGCTCGACATCGCCGAGCACCCGCCCTTCCGGGACCAGCAGATGCGTGGGTGACGAATCGCCCGCCAATTCGTCCAGCCAACTGGCCAGCCCGGTATTTTCGTAGGCAAACAACGAAATCAGCTGCGTACCTGGCGCTCGATCAATCCCCAGGCTTTGCAGGAATTCTCGCTGAGCCTCGGGACTTTGCTGAAACTGTCGACGACGTTCCAGTAAACCGCTTTCACGCAACAAGCCGCCCGTGCCTTTCTGGAACCCTGGAAAGAAGAAGAACTTCTGCACATGCTTGTACTTGACCGACGGCAGACCGTGGCAGCCGATCACCCAGTCCTCGGCGCTCAGGTAATCGAGGTTCATCCACAGCGGCGGTTTTTCCCGTTCGGCCATGGCGTCCATGTAGGCGCTCGGTAACTGACAGGCGAACGCGGCGATCACCACATCCGCGGCTTCAGTCGGCAGCCACTGCGCCGGCCACTGTCGCACCTCGACACCTTGCTGCCATTGCTGCGAAACATGGATGTCGATTTCCGGGCACATGCGCTCGAAAGCGCGCAGATCATCGACCCACAAACGCACCGCCAACCCATGCTCTGCCACCAGTTGCCGGGCCAGACGCCAGGTCACGCCGATGTCACCGTAGTTGTCGACCACGGTGCAAAAAATGTCCCAGCGCCTGTTTTTTTTCATTTGAGGCATTTCAGGCATTCCAGGCTCCCGTTGGCAAAAGCCGCGATTGTCCGCATAAATTACCCCGCGCAGAAGAGCCGACGACGATTAATCTTCGTGCGACAATCGCCACTTGCCCGCGACCTACCGCCAGGAGGCAGTCATGCCCTACCGTCCCAACCCGCGTCGTCCGTTGCCGATCCAGCTTAATGCCGTGCAACTGACCGGCAGCATTGCCCTCGGTTTGTGGCTGGGGTTCATTGCCATCGCACTGACCTGCTGGCTCGCCTCGCGCCTGTTCTTCAGCGAACAACTGGCCCCCGTGGCCCAAGCTGTGCAGCAACTGGCCAAGCCGCCGGTGGTTCAACAGGCGCCGGACATTCCGCCTCAAAGCCCTCTGTTCGAGCAATACGAAGAGAACCTGCGCAAAAACGAGCAGGCGCAACGGCTCGATCAGGCGCGCAGCAGCAACCGCAATCTGTCGAACGCCAAATGCCAGTTCTGGCTACAACAGGACCAGACGGCCCCGAGCGAAAAAAGTCGCGCCAACGTCCAGCAATTCTGCGATTGATCATGAATAAGCAAACCGTCCACCAACTGATTCTCGACAAACTGCGAGTCGACCTCGACATCGCCGAACGGGCCGCGCAGACCGCTTACGAAACTGCGACCCACGAAGAAAACATCGCCGAAAACAAGTACGACACGCTGGGTCTGGAAGCGTCGTATCTGGCCGCTGGGCAGGCCAGGCGTGTGGAGGAAATTCGCCAGTCGCTGACGCTTTGCCAGAACCTGGCGCTGCGCCCATATGACGAGCAACGTGGCATTGAAGTCGGCGCACTGCTGGGGCTGGAAGACGAAAAGGGTCGCGAACAGTGGCTGTTTCTGGCACCTGATGCAGCGGGCCTGAAAGTCGATCTGGTCGGGCAGATGATTACCGTCATCACCCCGCGTTCACCGCTGGGCAAAAGCCTGCTGGGCAAGTTCGAGGGCGATGAGGTGGAGATTCTGGTGGCGGGCGCTCGGCAACAGTTTGCTGTCACCGAGGTCATCTAGAAAGGATTAATGGACGGGCAGTTCGACGCCGTCGAACAGCTCTTCCAGTTCCTGCTTGTTGTGGCACTGGATGGCTTTGGCCATGACTTCGCGGGTCAGGTGCGGGGCGAACTTCTCGATGAAATCGCACATGAAACCACGCAAGAATGTGCCGCGACGGAAGCCGATCTTGGTCACGCTGGATTCAAACAATTCGCTGGCATCGAGTACTACCAGGTCGCTGTCGAGCTTGGTGTCGACGGCCATTTTCGCCACGATACCCACGCCCAGGCCCAGGCGAACATAAGTCTTGATCACGTCGGCGTCGGCGGCGGTGAACACCACTTTCGGCGTCAGGCCGCGATGGCTGAAGGCTTCGTCGAGTTTCGAACGGCCGGTGAAACCGAACACGTAAGTCACGATCGGGTATTCGGCCAGGGCTTCGAGGGTCAACTTCGACAGCTTGGTCAGGGGGTGACCCTGCGGCACGACCACGCAGCGGTTCCAGCGGTAGCACGGCATCATCACCAGGTCGCCGAACAACTCCAGCGCTTCGGTGGCGATGGCGAAATCCACGGTACCGTCAGCGGCCATTTCGGCGATCTGCATTGGCGACCCCTGGTGCATGTGCAGGGCAACGTCCGGGTACTGCTTGATGAAATTGCTGATCACCGGCGGCAACGCATAACGCGCCTGGGTGTGGGTGGTGGCGATCGACAGGGTGCCTTTCTTCTCGTTGGAGAATTCCTGGGCGATCTGCTTGATGCTTTCCACCTTGCGCAGGATCTCGCCAGCGGTGGTGATGATGCGCTCGCCGGCGGGAGTGACGCGGGTCAGGTGCTTGCCGCTGCGGGCGAAGACCTCGACGCCCAGTTCGTCTTCCAGCAGACGGATCTGTTTGCTGATGCCCGGTTGCGAGGTGTAAAGGCTTTGGGCTGTAGCGGAAACGTTGAGGTCGTGGTGCGCCACTTCCCAGATGTAGCGCAATTGTTGAAGCTTCATATGAATCCCTCAAAGCAGATAGACGCCACGGGCATCAGCGACGGTATATAACTATATTAATGGTTTGAAGAATAAATCTAGAACTTTTTTGTCGAAGTGCCACTATTCGTGTTCTAGCGATCCCCTTGGCGACGGCGTTCCACCAGCGGCACCAGATAGACCGGGACCCGAGCCAACTGCAACACCCGCGCTGCGGTCCGGCCCAAAGGCGTTTCCGCGCCAGCACCATGGCTATGACTACCTACGATCAACAAATCCACGGAGAGTTTCTGCGCCTGGTCGAGAATCACCTGCGACGGATCGCCTTGCAGCACCCGCACCGCCTGAATCCGCTCCAGGTCCAACTCCCCTTCTTCCCCCAGCTCTTCACGAAAACTGTCGAGTACCCGCTGCTCGATATTGGCGATGACCGTGTTCAGTCCCTGACTGTGAAACTCGTTCAACGCCTGCTCATCGAGATAACTCTGCAGCACCGATTCCGCGAACAGCCCCATGGGTTCCACCGCATGCACCACGTACAGGTCGGCATTGAATGTCCGGGCCAATGCCAGGGCATGCTGCATCACCAAAGGTGCGTACAGGCCGAGGTCAGTGGCATAGAGCATCGAGCGAATCATATGACCTCCTCGATTGCCAACATGGCGGAGATTGATTCAGCTTAGCAGTGCCTTGGCGAGTACGACGTCCGGCGCAACACGTTGATCGGCGGGCTTAAACCTTTTGCTCGTTGCTTATGCCATGGGGCACATGACCGGTGGCGACGACTTCGCGGGCCAACTCGCAGTGGCCAGCCTGGTCATCGAAAAACACATCGGCGGCGAAGGCTTCGAGAAACGCTGATTTGGTCAGGCCGCCGAGGAACAGCGATTCATCCAGGCGAATGTCCCATTCACGCAAGGTGCGGATCACGCGCTCGTGGGCCGGCGCCGAACGGGCCGTCACCAGCGCCGTGCGGATCGGGCAGGCACCATCCGGGAACTCGCGCTGCAACAGGTTGAGCGCCGCGAGGAAACCTTTGAACGGCCCGCCACGCAACGGTTCGCGGGCGGCTTCACGTTCGCTGGCCTGAAACGCTTCCAGGCCACCGGATTGGTACACGCGCTCCGATTCGTCGGAAAACAGCACCGCATCACCGTCGAAGGCGATGCGCAATTCATCACTGGCGGCGCGGCTGGCGCCTCCCGACAGAATGGTCGCCGCAGCGAAGCCTGCGTCCAGCGCACTGCGCACGTCTTCGGCGTGGGTCGACAGAAACAGGTCGCAACCAAAGGCCTTGAGGTACGGATAAGGACTGCGTCCGCCGACGAACGCAGCACGGGAAATCGCCAGCCCGTAGTGATCGATCGAATTGAACACCCGCAGACCGGTGTCTGCGCTGTTGCGCGAGACCAGGATCACTTCGACCCGGGCGCGTCCCAGGTGGGCATTGAGATTCAGGAGTTTCTGCACCAAAGGGAAGGCATCGCCGGGTTCGAGGATTTCGTCCTCATGCTCGATCTGATACTGCCGATAGGCCTCGACGCCACTCGACAAGTAGACCTTATGACTTTCGCTCAGATCGAACAGAGCGCGCGAGGAAATCGCCAGCACCAGTTTGTCGTCGATGTTCTTCGCCATGCCTTTCCCCCTCCAGTGGATCTACTTACCGGTTACGTCGATCGATAAAACCCAGGCTGCGATACAAGGCCTCGATACGCGGCAACTCGCAGCCTGCCGCTTTCGCGGCGGCCAGTGGCCGGGCATAGATGGCGTCCAGTTCCAGCGGCCGTTTGTGCAGATAATCGTGGTACATGCTCGGCCAATAGTCGGGCATTTTTTCGGTCACCATAAACAAGTGGTCGGCATAGCCTGGCGGAACGTCGTGCCCGCAAGCGATGGCGCCCTGGACCACTTCGGCCATCAGCGCCTTGATCAGCTCGCGGCTGTCGGCATCGGCCATCAGCGGTGTGGTGCTCGCCCCCAGCAACACCGACAGACCGTTATAGGGAATATTCCAGACCAGTTTTTGCCAGCGTGCCTGATGCAGGTTCGCCATGGCTTGAGAGTCGATGCCCGCAGCGCGGAACAGTCCGACGCCCTCCTCAACAATCGCTGTTCGCGTCGCGTCATCCGCTGCCGAACCGCTGTGGTAGCCGACATGCACTGCGCCGAGGGCCTGATGGGTGATCACGCCAGGACCTTCGCGATGGACGCAGATATAGCAGAGCCCGCCGAGCACATGCAGTGAATCGGGAAGCAACTCGCGCAGGCTGTCCTCGACGTCCAGACCGTTTTGCAACAGCAGCACTTTGGCATTCGGCGCGGCGGCTTTCAGGATGGCCGGTGCCAGATCCGCATTGCTGGTGGTTTTCGCGCCCACCAGCAGCCAGTCACAGGGCGGCATGTCTTCGGCATTCGAATACGCCTGGACCGGGTTCAGCGTCAACGCGCCATGCGGCGCACTGTCGACTTGCAGCCCGCGTTCGACCACGGCAGAAAATTCGCTGCGCAACAGAAAATGCACATCGAAACCGGCACGCGCCAGCATCACCCCGTAGAACCCGCCGATTGCACCGGTCCCGATAATCCCGATAGTCGGTTTGGCAACTGCCCCCATCATGGCAACTCCTCTGCTGTTCGACTCAGCGCCTGACGTATCGCCCGATTGAGCTCGGTGCCGGTCAGGCGCGAATGCAATGCCCCGAAGAACTCACCGTCGCGCACCACAAACAGCGCCGGCAAATGAAAGACCTGATAACGCTCGACCACCCCGCCATTGTTCCCGGCATCGATCCAGCACAGTCGATCGACGGCCAGATCGAGTGCCGGCAATTGCTCACGGGCAAAACGGCAACTGGAACAGCCGACACTGGTGAAAATAACCAGTGACACACCATTCATCGTCAGCAGCCGTTGGTCGGCGTCGAAATCGGTCAGTTCCAATTCGACCACTATACTGGGGGAAACAATGTCAGATGGCCGACACATGGAGTCCGTGTTCATGGGACGATTTATTCCTCATCCTGACGATGTGCCTGTGGAATTAACGCTGCTCACACCTGAGTGTATTTCGCGGCGCCAGCTGCACACTATCAGCCTCGGGGGCATGGCTTGCAATTATCACCGCGCATGGCGCCACGGTACGGCGCTGGAAGTGCGCATGCCGACGCTGAGCCCCGACATGCGCTTTCTGGGCTACGTGGCCTGGTGTCTGCGACGAAAACGCGGCTATCTGGTGGGCATTGCCTTCGTCGACGAGCAGACGCTGTTCAGTGCCCGGATGGGCGAGCAGGTGTGCCAGATCGAGCGTTATTGCCGCCAGCACGACGCCCATAATGACTTGCAGGAAGTTCAGGCGCTGGCCCTTGAATGGGTTCAGGAGCACGCCGACGAGTTCTCTCACGAAACGGTTCGCAAGGCATTTGCCCAGTCTGTGGTGGATTAAACAGCGGCCAGCCCATTGTCTAGCCACGGTGTAACGCGCTAAGGTTCGGCTCCCCGACGCGCTTAATTTGCTGTGCTCCGCCGCGCGGGTTCGCTGGCGGCCGGCACCCGTGACCTGACGAGTAAACGATGGCTGATTTACCGATCAACGACCTAAACGTCGCCTCCAATGAGACGCTGATCACTCCCGACCAGCTCAAGCGTGACATCCCCCTGAGCGACGCCGCCCTGCGCACCGTCACCAAGGGCCGCGAAGTCATTCGCAACATTCTGGATGGCACCGACCACCGTCTGTTCGTGGTCATCGGGCCTTGCTCGATCCACGACATCAAGGCAGCCCACGAATACGCCGAGCGTCTGAAGGCTCTCGCCGCGGAAGTGTCCGATACCCTGTATCTGGTCATGCGCGTGTATTTCGAGAAGCCGCGCACCACCGTCGGCTGGAAAGGCTTGATCAACGACCCGTACCTGGACGACTCGTTCAAGATCCAGGACGGTCTGCACATCGGCCGTCAGCTGCTGCTGGACCTGGCCGAAATGGGCCTGCCAACCGCCACCGAAGCCCTCGACCCGATCTCCCCGCAATACTTGCAGGACCTGATCAGCTGGTCGGCCATCGGCGCCCGCACCACCGAATCCCAGACTCACCGTGAAATGGCTTCGGGCCTGTCCTCGGCCGTCGGCTTCAAGAACGGCACCGATGGCGGCCTGACCGTGGCGATCAACGCCCTGCAATCGGTTTCCAGCCCGCACCGCTTCCTGGGGATCAACCAGGAAGGTGGCGTGTCGATCGTGACCACCAAGGGCAACGCCTACGGTCACGTCGTACTGCGCGGCGGCAACGGCAAGCCGAACTACGATTCGGTCAGCGTCGCCCTGTGCGAGCAGGCGCTGAACAAGGCCAAGATCAAGCCGAACATCATGGTCGATTGCAGCCACGCCAACTCCAACAAGGACCCGGCCCTGCAACCGCTGGTGATGGAAAACGTCGCCAACCAGATCCTCGAAGGCAACCAGTCGATCATCGGCCTGATGGTCGAGAGCCACCTGAACTGGGGCTGCCAGGCCATCCCGAAAGACCTCGCCGACCTGCAATACGGCGTGTCGATCACCGATGCCTGCATCGACTGGACCGCGACCGAGAACACCTTGCGCAGCATGCATGCCAAGCTCAAGGACGTACTGCCGAAACGCGATCGCACCTGATCGCCATGCTGCGTGGATAATCCGCAGACAAAAAAACGCCGGGCAATGCCCGGCGTTTTTTTATGTGTTCGTTTTGCTGAATGTCACTGGCTCAGCTTGGCCGCATGCCGCTGGTGACGCTCCATGTAGCGCTCGACGTAGGAGCACGATGGAATGACGGTGTAGCCCATTTCCTCGGCGTACTGCAGCGCCTTCTCGGTCAACGCGGCGGCGATGCCACGACCGCGCAAGGCGTTAGGCACAAAGGTGCGATAGATATCCAGGGTCTGTTTCCCCAGATCCATATAAGTCAGGTAGGCACGATGACCGTCCACATTGGTCTCGAACTGATGACCAGCCTGGTCATGGTGGATGGACAACGCCTCGCTCATCACTACTCCTCGCGGGTCTTGAATTCCGACCCCTACCTTACCGATGTTTTTCCGGCGAAGGAACATCTACGCCACCCCGTGCCTGAATGGACACCGAGAAGAGCTACACCGATCTCGCGCAACCGAGCACGTACAAATAGTAGCCACCATTGACCGAAATGCTCAAGGTGCGCTCGTCATCGTGCAGATTGGAGGGTGCTGCTCCGGGATACGCAGGAACGGCTCGACCGGAGGTTTTCCAAGGTCGATAGCCTGAACATTGCCGGATGTTGAGACTTAAGACGAGCGCCCGTAGTTAAAGTCACCTGAACATGGAGAAAGATATTGAGAGGCGCCGCGCAAAACCCGAACAAAAGTGTAGACGAATCCATCTAGCCAGACTTTATCCAAGACTGCAAAAAGAGCTGTTGGCATAGGGAACTTTTCTTATCCGGCTCGCTCATCTCGGGCCTCCCAGCTGGATATTTTTTAAACAGTGCAGTTAAAAGTTGCTCGAAAAAGAATCAACGCCTACAATTTTTTTTGCTTCTTGCTTCACGTCAGTTTTACTTACTACAAGTTATGGGTAGTATGTACGCCGGCTATTTCCTCACTCTGAGGAGACAGCTACTTAATAGAAAGTCCTTGAAGGGGAACACGATGAACAACGTTCTGAAATTCTCTGCTCTGGCTCTGGCCGCAGTTCTGGCTACCGGTTGCAGCAGCGCATCGAAAGAAACCGAAGCACGTCTGACCGCTACTGAAGACGCAGCTGCTCGCTCCCAGGCTCGTGCAGACGAAGCTTACCGTAAAGCTGATGAAGCTCTGGCTGCTGCTCAAAAAGCACAACAGACTGCTGACGAAGCTAACGAGCGTGCTCTGCGCATGCTGGAAAAAGCTAGCCGCAAGTAATAGTCCTTCGGGATTGTTATCAAGCCGACCCATTTTTGGGTCGGCTTTTTTATTGCCCGGCATTTGTTGCAGGCAATAAAAAACCCGTCGATGCGATCAGCACCGACGGGGTCCTTTAAAGCCTTACTGCAGCGGGTCGAGAGGTGCGCTCGACACCATTGGCGCTGCACCGCTCGGTACGCCGATTTCCACCGGCAGACCGTCTTCGGCCGCGACCACATCACGCACCACATCCCAGTTCATGCGCAGGTTGTTGGTGATGTCTTCACGCTTGAGCATCGCGTTGATCACGGCAGTGTGCTTGTCGACCACCGACGGGTTGCCCTTGTCGTCCAGCGGCGTATGCGCTTCCAGGTAAACCTTGCCGCCACTCACGCCGAACTTGTACGAGTCGTTGAGAATGCGTACGGACGTCCCGACTGGCACCATGCCGGCCATTTCCAGCACGTTGTTGTTGAACATGCGGAAGCAACCGTGGCTGGTGCGCATGCCGATGCCGAACTTCTTGTTCGAACCATGAATCAGGTAGCCAGGCGTACCCAGAGTGAACTTGAACGGCCCCAGCGGGTTGTCCGGACCTGCTGGCACCACGTTGGGCAACGGATCACCGTCAGCGGCGTGCTCGGCCTTGATCGACGCTGGAGGCGTCCAGGTCGGGTTCGGCGTCTTGGCGATGATGCTGGTGTGGGCAATCGGCGAGCCCCAGCCTTCACGGCCGATACCCAGCGGGAA
Organism: Pseudomonas sp. NFX98; assembly: GCF_047784845.1. NCBI lineage: Bacteria > Pseudomonadati > Pseudomonadota > Gammaproteobacteria > Pseudomonadales > Pseudomonadaceae > Pseudomonas > Pseudomonas sp. NFX98. The sequence goes on from NZ_JBLNNF010000022.1 coordinate 19,711, forward strand.
GGTGTATACCGTGTTCTTGCCTTTCGGGTAGTAGTAGAGGCGATACTCGGCCAGGTTGATGACGATGCCTTCACGCGGGCCTGGCGGCAGGATGAAACGGGTCGGCAACACGATTTCGGTGCCGGCACCCGGCAACCACGGATCGACGCCAGGGTTGGCCGCGACCATCTCCGTGTAGCCCAGGTCGTAAGTGGTGCCAAGGTCAGCGAAGGTATCTTCGTACTTGGCCTTGATCACTTGTACCTGGCCGACGATGTCTTCCCCAGGCGGTGGTAGTGGCAGCTCCAAAGCTGCAACGGGACCCGCGACGCAGAGGGCGGCAAGAGTCAGGCAGCGGGTGACGGCAGGAAAGCGCGGCAACATCCGGAAAATCCTTCGCATGATCAACAGAGGGTATAAGAACGCGATTGTACACCGCTGTCTGTTATTTCGGGGAGGTCGCCGCGAGTGCAGGCGATGCAAGGCGTTTTATGCGTGGGGTACATACCCATCGCGCCGTAACCCCTGTCGCAGTTGTCGAGCGGAGCGAGTCTGCTAGCTTTGATCTGATGCATCCGCAAAACTCTGGTCGACCGCCAGGCTGGCTCCCACAGTTTGGATTGGGTACATCTGGAAGAGATTGGTCGGCTGTCAGGCCGCCATCGCGAGCAGGCTCACTCCTACAATGGATCGGCGTACACCCAAGCTTTTCACCACTCAACAGGCCGAGCGTTAGCTCGCCTGCCGCTCTTGATCTTGATCCACCCGCCCCATCGGAAGGCTGAGTGGAGGCGTTTATCCGGGGAGTGGCGCGCAGCGCCGTTCGACGCAGTCGAACACGCTGCATGTAGGTCGTCGCGCAGCAGACCGGAGGGCAGTGTCCCCGGATGAATGCCGGAGCGAAGGAACACCGAGCCTTAGCGAGGGGCCGTACGTAAGGGGCGAGCGTTTTTTTGCTTACTTTTTTGAGGCGTTTGTCAAAAAAGTGAGTCGCCGTAAGGGCGAAACCCTAAGCCGCCGTTACCGCAGCAACGGATATGTACACAATCAAAACGCGATTTCAGATCAAAGCTCAAACCGCAACTCAGGCCAGATCGGCGAAGTCCCACGTTTCTGGGACTCCAGAATCGCCCGGCACAACGAACACAACCGCTGATCCTGAAACACCCGCCGATCAACACTCGACCAACGCGGCTGCGCAGGCAACAGGCTCCCGCACAACGTGCGATCAGCCGAACCACCCAACTCCAGCTGACGAGTCACCAGATGCACCCGCACTTCCTGGCAGGCGAACAGATCCAGCTGTTCGTCAGGCTCGATCAGTTGATAGGCAAAAAGTGACCAGGCGGGACGCGGCATCGGGGGCTCCAAATCGGGGGCGCCACCTTAGCCGAAAGCCTGCCTCTAGAAAAGTGTCATAACAGCGGTTTTAGCGTAGGCCAGACATTTTCCAGCAACTTGTCCTGAGCCCCGGCCGCCGGGTGTATGCCATCGGCCTGCATCAGGTCCGGATGACCGCCCACACCGTCGAGAAAAAACGGCACCAGCGGGATTTTCTTCTCTTCGGCCAGGCTGCTGTAAACATCAGCGAAAGCCTTGGTGTAACGCGCACCATAATTGGGTGGCAATTGCATGCCGAGCAGCAGCACCTTCGCGCCACTGGCGCGGGAGCTGTCGATCATCGAAGCAAGATTTTGTTGCAATTGCGTTGGCAGCAATCCGCGCAGCCCGTCATTGCCACCCAACTCAAGGATAACCAGCTCCGGTTTATGCTCTGCAAGCAGCGCCGGCAGCCGCGCCTGGCCTCCGGCACTGGTGTCGCCGCTGATGGACGCATTGACCACCTTATCGTCGAAACCTTCGTGTTTGAGCCGTTGTTCAAGCAACGACACCCACCCCAGCCGGGTATCCAGCCCGAAACCGGCGCTGATACTATCGCCAACGATCAGGACAGTACCCGCCGCTGCGTTCTGGGCCATGCACATCAAGGCCAGGCCAGCACTCAAAAACCACACACGCATCGGATTCTCCATGGGCGCAAGCATTCTCACCGCGAAGAACCTCAGCAAAGTGGTTCCCAGCGCGGAAGGTGAACTGACTATCCTGCACGAACTGAGCCTGGAACTGAACAAGGGCGACAGCCTGGCCATCGTCGGCGCGTCCGGTTCCGGCAAATCCACCCTGCTCGGCTTGCTTGCCGGCCTCGACCTGCCCAGCAGCGGCGAAGTCACCCTCGCCGGCCAAGGCCTGAGCAATCTCGATGAAGACCAACGCGCGCGCATCCGCGCCGAGCACGTGGGTTTTGTATTCCAGTCATTCCAGTTGCTCGACAGCCTCAACGCCCTGGAAAACGTCATGCTGCCACTGGAACTCGATGGCCGTAAAGACGCCCGTGGCCGTGCCACCGAACTGCTGCAACGGGTCGGCCTGGGCCAGCGCCTGACCCACTCGCCTCGCCAGCTCTCCGGCGGTGAACAACAGCGCGTGGCAATTGCCCGAGCGTTTGCCGCCGAGCCCGACGTGTTGTTTGCCGATGAACCGACCGGCAACCTCGACAGCCACACGGGCGAGCGCATCAGCGATCTGTTGTTCGAACTCAACAAGGAGCGCGGCACGACCTTGGTGCTGGTGACTCACGATGAACGCCTGGCACATCGCTGCCGGCGCCTGATCCGTCTTGAAGCCGGCCTGCTGGTCGCCCCTCTGGAGCCTTGATGGCACGTCTGCCGCTGTTGCGCCTGTTCAGTCTCGCCATCCGCCAATTGCTGCGTGATGCGCGTGCCGGTGAATTGCGCGTGTTGTTTTTCGCACTGCTGGTGGCCGTGGCCGCGAGTACCGCCATCGGTTATTTCGGCGCCCGCCTCAACGGCGCCATGATGCTGCGCGCCACAGAGTTCCTCGGTGCCGATCTGGTGCTTGAAGGCAGCTCGCCCGCGCGAACCGAGCAGATCAGAAGTGGCACCGAACTGGGACTCGAACACGCGCAAGTGGTGGAGTTCTCCAGCGTCATCGCCACCGACAACGGCATTCAACTGTCCAGCATCAAGGCCGCCGATAGCGTCTACCCGTTGCGCGGCGAACTGAAGAGCGCACCTGCACCCTTCGCCCCGGAAGAGTCCGGTGGCGGGCCGAAACCCGGCGAAGCCTGGGTCGAAGCGCGGTTGCTGACGGCACTTGACCTGAAGATCGGCGACAGCATCGATGTCGGCATGAAAACCCTGACACTGGCACGCGTGCTGACCTATGAGCCGGACCGTGCCGGTAACTTCTACAGCCTGACGCCACGGGTGCTGATCAACCTCAGCGATCTTCAAGCCACCGGCGTGGTGCAACCCGGCAGCCGGGTCAGTTACCGCGAACTCTGGCGCGGCAACGCCACGGCGCTGGAAACCTATCGGCAACTGATCAAACCGGGCCTGGCTGCGAACCAGAGAATTCAGGATGCCCGCGACGGCAACCGGCAGATCGGTGGTGCCTTGGGCAAGGCTGAGCGTTACTTGAACATGGCCAGTCTGGTGGCCGTGTTGCTGGCCGGGGTGGCGGTGGCGCTGTCGGCGACGCGCTTCGCCACTCGCCGCTTCGATGCCAGTGCACTGTTGCGTTGCCTGGGTTTGTCCCGCCGGGAAACCCTGTTGCTGTTCAGTTTGCAACTGACGGTCCTCGGATTGCTCGCCAGCATCAGCGGTGCCGTCATCGGCTGGCTGGCACAACTGGGGCTGTTTGCACTGCTGCATGATTTGCTGCCCAGCGACGTACCACCGGGTGGCCTGTTTCCGGCCATCGCCGGGATCGGCACCGGGCTGGTGGCACTGGCCGGCTTTGCCTTGCCGCCGCTGGCGGCGCTGGGTCGGGTGCCACCGTTGCGGGTATTGCGCAGAGACTTGCTGCCGATTCCCTCCAGCACCTGGATGGTCTACGGCGCCGCGTTGGGCGCCCTCGGCCTGATCATGTGGCGCCTGAGTCTGGACCTGGTGCTGACCTTCGCCCTGCTCGGTGGCGGCGTCATTGCCGCGCTGGTGCTGGGCGGTTTGCTGTTGCTGCTGCTCAAAAGCCTGCGGCGCATGCTCGCCCGCGCCTCCTTGCCCTGGCGCCTCGGGTTGGGCCAATTGTTGCGTCATCCTCTGGCCGCTGCCGGACAGTCGCTGGCATTCGGCCTGATCCTGCTGTCGATGGCATTGATCGCCTTGCTCCGTGGCGAATTGCTCGACACCTGGCAAAACCAGCTTCCGAAGAACGCACCCAACTATTTCGCCCTGAACATCCTGCCCGCGGACAAGCAAGCCTTCGCTGATCGCCTGATGGAACTGTCGGCACAATCGGCGCCGCTATACCCCGTGGTGCCGGGGCGACTGATCAGCATCAACGGCGAACCGGTGCAGCAAATCGTCACCAAAGAGTCGGCCGGAGACCGGGCGATCCAGCGTGACCTGAGCCTGACCTGGGCAGCGGACCTGCCGGCGGGCAACAAACTCACTGCGGGCAACTGGTGGCCGGAACAGACACCGGATGAGATTCCCGGAGTCTCGGTGGAGGGCAAAGTCGCCGAGAGCCTGAAGCTCAAACTCGGCGATCACCTGATCTTTACCGTCGGCGGGGCCAATCGCGAAGCGAAAGTCACCAGCCTGCGGGAGATCAACTGGGACAACTTCCAGCCGAACTTCTTCATGATTTTCCAGCCAGGCACCTTGAAGGATCTGCCGGCGACTTACCTGACCAGCTTCTATCTGGCGGCGGGTCACGATCAGCAGATCGTCGATCTGTCGCGGTCTTTCCCGGCGGTGACCATCCTGCAAGTCGAAGCGCTGCTGGCGCAGCTGCGCAGCATCCTCGCGCAGGTCACCCTGGCGGTGGAGTATGTGCTGTTGTTTGTATTGGCGGCCGGGATGGCAGTGTTGTTCTCCGGCCTGCAAGCGACGCTGGATGAACGCATCCGTCAGGGCGCGCTGCTGCGTGCGCTGGGGGCGGAGCGGCAATTGCTGGTGAAGGCGCGGCGGATCGAGTTCGGTTTGCTCGGCGCGGTCAGTGGTTTGTTGGCGGCGCTCGGCTCGGAAGTTGTGAGCCTGGTGCTGTACCGTTATGCGTTTGACCTGCCCTGGCATCCGCACCCTTGGTTGTTGGTGCTGCCGCTGATCGGCGCCGTGCTGATCGGCGGCGCCGGTGTGTTTGGCACCCGACGCGCCTTGAACGCCAGCCCGCTGACAGTTCTGCGCGAGGGTTGATAGACTCAAGCGCTCTTAATCACAAGAAGTCGCCATGAGCCGTTATCGCCCTCCCCGCACCGCCGGCACCGCGCTGATCACCCCTGAAGGTGAAGCGCGGATGCGCGCCGAGTTTCATGAGCTCTGGCACGTCCGCCGACCGCAAGTGACGCAGTCTGTCAGCGAAGCGGCGGCGCAAGGCGATCGTTCGGAGAACGCCGAATACACCTACGGCAAAAAAATGCTGCGCGAAATCGACAGTCGCGTGCGTTTTCTCACCAAACGTCTGGAAGCCCTGAAGGTCGTCAGCGAAAAACCCAGCGATCCGAACAAAGTCTATTTTGGCGCGTGGGTCACCATCGAAGACGAAGACGGCAAAGAGTCGCGCTATCGCATCGTCGGGCCGGATGAACTCGATTTGAAGCAAGGTCTGATCAGCATCGACTCACCGCTGGCCCGCGCCCTGATCGGCAAGCCACTGGACGCCGAGGTTCGGGTCCAGACGCCTACCGGCGAACAGTGCGTGTATATCGTGGCGATCGATTATCCCTGAACGCTTCAGCGCCGGGTAATCAGCCCTTGGCGGGCGACGCGGGTCAGTTGCCGGATCATTTCAGGAGCATCTTCAGCGCTGGGCGACTGGATCACTGCCAGGTCGAAACTGTCGCCGGCAAAGCGAGCCAGGGATTCACCATCTTCAACAAACTGGATCAGGAAGGCTGCCGGACCACCGGTGCGACGTGGCCAGCCATCGAGGTAGCGCAAGAGCGTCGGCTGATGTTTACCGCCAAGCAGGATTTTTGGATTGCGCTGGGTGAGATGTGCCGTGATCGGCGCGGGACGTATAACGGGGCTTAGTGCATTCATCGTGTCGTGTCTCTGCCTCAAAAGTCTGCATGGCAGGTGAGAGGCAACACCGAACCAGCGCTTTAGCGGTATTTCGAAGCCTGTTTCAAGCTTCTATCGGCAACTGAATGAGTCACCTGGCGCCCCGCAAGTAGCTGTTTAAATCGGCGCATGAGCGGCATCCTAGAGAAGCTGACCGGACAGTGTCAAGAATGACGCACAACAAAAAAGGCCTGCGCAATGCAGGCCTTTTGCTTGAGCCAGAGCGGTCAGCCAGCGATGGCACGGTCGGCCGAGAGCTTGCCGGCGCCTTCGATCAGTACCGCGATGCTGCCACCAAGCAAGGCCAGTGCGAACTCGTAGCCGTTGTTGGCCATGAACAGACCGTTGCTGATGTGCACCGAGAAAATCGCCACCAGCGAGAGGAAGGTCAGGCCCAACGCCGCCGGACGAGCCAGCAGGCCAATGATCAATGCCAGACCGGCGAAGAACTCAGTACCGCCCGCCAGTGTCGCCATCAGGTAGCCCGGCGCCAGGCCGATGCTTTCCATGTACTGTGCGGTGCCGGCCAGACCGTAGCCGCCAAATGCACCAAAGAGTTTCTGTGAGCCGTGGGCAGCGAAGATGATACCGACGAAAATTCGCAGAACAGTCAGGCCGTAGCCAGCGCGGGTAAACAGAACCTTGTTGATCAGTGTGCTCATGCCATGTCATCCATTGTTTGTGTGTGTTGGTTGGCCGCTATATTAATCAGTAAATTTCATGTTAAAAGCGCAAAAAATCCACCTTAACAATCAGTTTATTCGATCACTTACGAAGGGCAACCTTCTGCCCCTGGGGCTCCAACGACTCCCGCTCCCGATCGAACGCCAGGTAATACTTGTTCACGCTATTAACATAGCTGACAGGTCCCATTCCCACCTGCTCCATGGCGATGCGCTCAACCTGAAAGAACCACTGATTGGGATTCAACCCGCGTCGCCGTGCCTCGGCGCGCATCCCCTGAACCCGCTCGGGACCGATGTTGTAGGCCGCCAGCACGAACGCCATGCGCTCGCGCTCGTTGAGTTTGGGGCTGGCGAAGAACTTGCGACGAATCATCGCCAGGTATTTGGCCCCAGCCTGCACATTGGCATCGAGATCCTGAATGTTGCTGACGCCGACTCGCTGCGCTGCGGAAGGCGTGATCTGCATCAGGCCGGTCGGCGCGCCGCCACTGCGCGCCTTGGGTTGCAGGCCTGACTCCTTGAACGCCAACGCCGCCAGGTTCAGCCAGTCCATGCCCTGGGCGTCGGCATGTTTTTGCAGCACCGGGCGAAGTTTTTCCAGACGCTGCCGGTCAGCCTTGGCCAAGGGATAGTGCACTTGATAGAGACGCCGATAGATGCGCAGGAAAGCGACGTCCTGATCCGACGGCTTTTTGTAACCGGCGAGGAAACGGTCAATGCTGGCCCGCAACATCGAGGCATCGCGGCGCACAAACCAGAACTCCTCGCCTGGCTCGCTGATCAGCACCTGCCGGTCGAGACGCAATTTCGGCAGGATCTTGCTCCAGCGCTCGGCAATCGGTTGTTCGACGATGGTCAGGTGAAAAATCCCGCCCTGGACCATCTCCAGCACGTCCTCGACCGCCAGGCTCGGATCGACCCACTCGATGGTCACCGGTGGCAATTTATGCAGCGCGAGCTTTTGATTGATCTGGCTGACGGCGTCTCCGGCGGCGCTGCCGGTCGGCAGTGCCAGGGTTTTGCCCGACAGTTGTTCGAGACGGGTATAGCGGCGTTCGCCCTTGATGCCGACCAGCACCAGCGGAATGTTGCTGGCAATCGGCTCACTCGTACTGACAGCGTAACCGGCTCGCAGGTCGAGCAATTCACCCGGCGCCACCAGATCGCCCTCCCCGCGCTGCAACGCGCCGAGCAACTGATCCTTGGCCTTGGGGATGATCTTGAGGGTGATTTCCTGACCGTCACGGGCGTGACCGTTGAGGTATTGCTCGAAGGCGCGCAAACGATGGTATTCGACGCCGATGGCCTGGCCCTGGACTTCGCCGGAGCTGTTGCGGCTCTGGTTGACCAGCACCCGGAGCACGCGACTGCTGCGGATTTCCGTCAGGTCCCGGACCTTGGCCGCCGGCACGGCTTGCAGCGGCCCGGGCAGACGCGCGACCGCCGAAACCGGCAGCAGCAGCGAACAGCACAGCAGGAGCAAAACCGAGGGACGAATCATCCACTCTCCGCAAAGAATTCGGGTTGATCACATGAGTGATTTCATGAAATCACACGACAAAAACAGAGCGCCTGAGCGCTGGCAAAGTGCGAGAGACTGGCACAGTGATGGCACTCTGACCACCCCACCCAATCCCGCGGAATCAAAAGACAGCTATAACTCGTTGTAGTTCTTGGTTTTTCTTATAAATCTACAGCTCTGATATGCTTTCCGGCCTTTGGTCCGAGGTAGCACCATGCAACTCATCGATATCGGCGTCAACCTGACCAACCCCAGTTTTGCCGACAAGCATCAGGCTGTACTCGACCGCGCTTATGCTGCCGGCGTCTGCCAATTGGTGCTGACCGGCACCAACGTCGAGGGCAGCGAACAGGCGCTGGAACTGTGCCAGCAACTGGATGAAAGCGCGCAACGGCTATTCGCCACCGCCGGCATTCATCCCCACGCGGCCAGCGACTGGAACGCCGACAGCGCCAGTCGACTGCGCAGCCTGCTCAAGGAATCGAACGTAGTCGCCGTGGGCGAATGCGGCCTGGATTTCAACCGCGATTTCTCGCCGCGCCCGCAACAGGAAAAAGTCCTCGAAGAGCATCTGGCGCTGGCGGTCGAGTTGCAGATGCCGGTGTTCCTGCACGAGCGTGATGCCAGCCAGCGTCTGCTGGAAATCCTGCGCGACTACCGCGACCAATTGCCGGCCGCCGTGGTGCACTGCTTCACCGGGGAAAAATCCGCGCTGTTCAGTTACCTCGATATGGACCTGCACATCGGCATTACCGGCTGGATTTGCGACGAGCGCCGCGGCACTCATCTGCATCCACTGGTGAAAGAGATCAAGCGCGGGCGCCTGATGCTTGAAAGCGATGCGCCGTACTTGCTGCCGCGCAGCCTGCGGCCGAAGCCGAAGAACGGCCGTAATGAGCCGGCGTATCTGACCGAAGTGTTGCGTGAGGTGGCGTTGCATCGCGGGGAGACAGAGGAAGATCTGGCGGCGCACACGACTGCATGTGCACGGGCATTTTATGGTTTGCCCACCATCCCCCTGTAAACACAGCTCGCACACATTGACCTGCATCAAGATCTGAACCCTGCATAGCGGCACAATACTGGCACCTTGCCAATACTGTTTCCGCTATCAGAGAAGACCTCCATGGGTGCCTGGCTTAGCAATATCTCGTTGAAGTACAAATTCTGGGCGGTGAATGCCGTCGCGTTCATCACCACTCTGCTGCTGGTGGTGTACGCAGTGCAGCTCGAACAGCAAGCCCTGAACCAGGCCGTGCAGGCTTCGGCACAGGCTCAGGCCCGATTGCTCGGCACCTGGCCTGCCGGGCAGCCGTTACCCAAAGCCGAAAACCTGCTGACGTTCAATCGCGGACAGGTTCCGATGCTGAACGAGCAAGCGGTGCCGCAACTGACCAATGCCAATGGTTGGGTCGATATAAATGCCATGCCGCTGCTGGGCAAAAACCTGCTGATAGGAGCCCAGGTATTCACTCGGGCGGACGGCCAACAGGTCGCGGTGATTGCCCATGGCCCGAGCCTCAGCCAGCTACTCAGTGAACGCTTTGCCAACTATGCGGTAGCGGTGCTCATCCTGATGCTGGCGATGCTCGGCGCTTCGCAATTGTTGATCCGCTTTCTGCTCAGCCAGCTCAACACCTTGAAAGACGTGATGCTGCACGTCGAGAAAACCGGCGACCTCTCGGCCCGCGTCCCGCTGGCGTGCCGCGACGAAGTCGGGCAAATGGCCAATGCCTTCAACGCGATGCAGGCCGGTTATCAACGGGTGGTCAACACCGTCGCCGGTACCGCGCGGCAATTGGACGACGGCGCTGCTCGGCTGGCGTCGAGCATGGACGAAGTACGCCACGGCATGCTTGATCAGCAGAGTGAAACCGACCAAGCCGCAACCGCGATCAACGAAATGACCGCCACGGTCTACCACATCGCCCAACACGCCGGCGCCACCCGCGACCTCTCACAGTCGGCCGATACCCTCGCCGGCAGCGGGCAGGCAGTGGTCATGCGTGTACAGAAGTCGATTGCCGGGCTGTCCACCGGCGTGCAGCAGACCGCCGAGATGATCCAGCGTCTGGCCGAGGACAGCCAGAAGATCAACGGCGTGGTCAATGTGATTCACAGCATTGCCGAGCAGACCAATCTTTTGGCGCTGAACGCCGCCATTGAAGCGGCCCGGGCCGGTGAAATGGGTCGTGGTTTTGCCGTGGTCGCCGATGAAGTGCGCAACCTGGCCAAGCGCGTACAGACGTCCACTGACGAAATTACCGTGATGGTCTCGGCGTTGCAGGCCGGCACACGGGACGCCGTGGACTTCATGCAGGAGAGCTCGTTCAAGGCTGACGACTGTGTACAACAGGCGCAGGAGGCCGGCGCTGCTCTGGCGGAAATCACCGGAGCGGTGGCGCAGATGCGTGAAAGCAACACGCAGATCGCGGTGGCGGCCGAGCAGCAAAGCCAGGTCGCAGAAGAAATGAACCGCGCAGTGGTGAGCATCCGCGACGTCACCGAGAACACGGTGCAGCAGACGATCAGTTCGGCGACCACCAGTAATGAACTGGCGGCATTGGCTGGCGAATTGAGCAAGGCCATCGGGCAACTCAAACTTTAACGGTTACTTCGCGAGCGAATCCGCCAAAGATTCCCTGCGACACCGCGCCGCTCCACGACCTTGGTCGACACTGACTAACCCGGGCTGTCGTGCGAGACTGTCTGTCCGGGCGGGAGGCCCGGGTGTCTTTGGTTGCCTGGAGTTCCCATGTCGCTGTCCAGCGGGCTGATTGCCGCCGTCGCCCTGGCCTATATGGCCATCATGTTCGCCATCGCCTTTTATGGTGACCGTCGCAGCGCGCCGTTGCCGCCGCGGGTGCGTGCCTGGGTGTATAGCCTGTCGCTGGCGGTGTACTGCACCAGTTGGACATTCTTTGGTGCGGTGGGCCAGGCGGCCGAACAGCTGTGGTCATTCCTGCCGATCTACCTCGGGCCGATCCTGCTGCTGATCGGTGCGCCGTGGGTCCTGCAAAAAATGGTGATGATCAGCAAGCAGGAGAACATTACCTCCATCGCTGACTTCATCGCCGCGCGCTATGGCAAATCCCAGTCGCTGGCGGTGGTGGTGGCGCTGATCTGCCTGGTCGGCGTGCTGCCCTACATTGCCCTGCAACTGAAGGGCATCGTGCTTGGCGTGAACCTGCTGATCGGTGCTGGCGCCGATGCCATGGGGGTTCGCGCGCAAGACACGGCATTGATCGTATCGCTGGTGCTGGCGCTGTTCACCATCGTCTTCGGTACGCGCAACCTCGACGCCACGGAACACCACCGCGGCATGGTGCTGGCGATTGCGTTCGAATCGTTGGTGAAGCTGTTCGCGTTCCTGGCAGTCGGCGCGTTCGTGACCTTCGGGCTGTATGACGGTTTCGATGATCTGTTCAATCAGGCCATGCTCGCCCCGCGCTTAGAGGAATACTGGAAAGAAACCATCAACTGGCCATCGATGGTGGTGCAGACCGGTGTGGCGATGATGGCGATCATCTGCCTGCCGCGACAGTTCCACGTGACTGTCGTCGAGAACATCGACCCGCAGGATTTGCGTCTGGCCAAATGGGTGTTCCCGGCTTATCTCGCTTTGGCGGCGTTGTTCGTCGTACCGATCGCGCTTGCGGGCCAGATGCTGCTGCCAAGCTCCGTACTGCCGGACTCCTTCGTCATCAGCCTGCCGCTGGCCCAGGCTCATCCGGCGCTGGCGTTGCTGGCCTTTATCGGCGGTGCGTCGGCGGCCACCGGCATGGTGATCGTGGCCAGTGTGGCGCTATCGACCATGGTGTCCAACGACATGCTGTTGCCGTGGCTGCTGCGCCGCAACAATGCCGAGCGCCCGTTCGAAGTGTTCCGCCAATGGATGCTCTCGGTGCGCCGCGTGAGCATCGTGGTCATTCTGCTTCTGGCCTACGTCGCCTATCGACTGTTGGGTTCGACCGCCAGCCTGGCAACCATCGGCCAGATCGCCTTCGCCGCCGTGACGCAACTGGCGCCGGCCATGCTCGGCGCGCTGTACTGGAAACAGGCCAACCGTCGCGGCGTCTTTGCCGGCCTCGCCGCCGGGACGTTCCTGTGGTTCTACACGCTGATCCTGCCGATCGCCGCCCACAGCCTCGGCATGTCCCTGAACAGTTTTCCGGGCCTCGCCTGGCTGCACAGCAACCCGCTGAACCTGCCGATCACCCCGCTGACCCAAGGCGTGGTCCTGTCCCTGGCCGGTAACTTCACGTTGTTCGCCTGGGTCTCGGTGCTGTCGCGCACACGGGTCTCGGAACACTGGCAGGCCGGTCGTTTCATCGGCCAGGAAATCAGTGCCCGGCCCAGCGCACGCTCGATGCTCGCGGTACAGATCGACGATCTGCTGCAACTCGCGGCGCGCTTCGTCGGCGAGGAACGCGCCCGTCAGAGTTTCATTCGCTTTGCCTACCGTCAGGGCAAGGGCTTCAACCCGAGCCAGAACGCCGACGGTGAATGGATCGCTCACACCGAACGTTTGCTGGCCGGTGTACTGGGGGCTTCGTCGACCCGCGCGGTGGTTAAAGCCGCCATCGAAGGCCGGGAGATGCAACTGGAGGACGTCGTGCGCATTGCCGACGAAGCCTCGGAAGTTCTGCAATTCAACCGCGCGCTGCTGCAAGGGGCGATCGAGAACATCACCCAGGGCATCAGCGTGGTCGATCAGTCGCTGAAACTGGTGGCCTGGAACCGTCGCTATCTCGAACTGTTCAACTACCCGGACGGTTTGATCAGCGTTGGCCGGCCGATCGCCGACATCATTCGCCACAATGCCGAGCGTGGCTTGTGCGGCCCCGGCGAAGCCGAAGTGCATGTCGCCCGACGCCTGCACTGGATGCGTCAGGGCCGGGCGCACACGTCCGAGCGTTTGTTCCCCAATGGCCGGGTGATCGAGCTGATCGGCAACCCGATGCCCGGCGGCGGCTTCGTCATGAGCTTCACCGACATTACCCCGTTCCGCGAAGCCGAGCAGGCGTTGACCGAAGCCAACGAGGGCCTGGAACAAAGGGTGGCCGAGCGCACCCACGAACTGTCGCAGCTCAATGTGGCCCTGACCGAAGCCAAGGGCACCGCCGAAGCGGCGAACCAGTCGAAAACCCGATTCCTGGCGGCCGTCAGCCATGACTTGATGCAACCGTTGAACGCCGCGCGACTGTTCTCCGCCGCCCTCACCCACCAGGACGACGGCTTGTCCGGCGAAGCGCAAAAACTGATCCATCACCTGGATAGTTCGCTGCGTTCGGCCGAAGACCTGATCAGTGATTTGCTGGACATTTCCCGTTTGGAAAACGGCAAGATCAACCCCGACCCCAAACCCTTCGCGCTCAACGAGTTGTTCGCCCCCCTCGGCGCCGAATTCAAGGCGCTGGCGCGGGATCAAGGACTGGAGTTCCGCGTCAGAAGCAGCTCGCTGCGCATCGACAGCGACATCAAACTGTTGCGCCGGATCCTGCAAAACTTCCTCACCAACGCCTTCCGCTACGCCAAAGGCCCGGTGCTGCTGGGGGTTCGCCGGCGCAAGGGCGAGTTGTGCCTGGAAGTCTGGGACCGCGGGCCGGGCATTCCCGAAGACAAGCAGCGGGTGATCTTCGAAGAATTCAAACGCCTGGACAGCCATCAGACACGCGCCGAAAAAGGTCTGGGATTGGGGCTGGCGATTGCCGACGGACTGTGCCGAGTGCTGGGGCACACCTTGCTCGTCCGTTCCTGGCCGGGTCGCGGCAGTGTGTTCAGCGTCAGGGTTCCGCTAGCCCCCGCGCAAACCGCGTTGCCGGCCAAGGCGGCCGAACTCAACGGCAAATTGCTCAACGGCGCACAGGTGCTGTGCATCGACAATGAAGACAGCATCCTTATCGGCATGAACAGCTTGCTGACCCGCTGGGGTTGTCAGGTCTGGACGGCGCGCAATCGTGAAGAATGCATGGCGCTGCTCAGTGACGGCGTGCGTCCGCAATTGGCCTTGGTGGATTTCCACCTCGACGACGGCGAAACCGGAACCGAGCTGATGGCCTGGTTGCGCACCCGACTGGGCGAACCGGTGCCGGGCGTGGTGATCAGCGCCGATGGGCGGCCGGAAACGATGGCCCAGGTACATGCGGCTGGGCTGGATTACCTGGCAAAACCGGTGAAACCGGCGGCGTTGCGGGCGTTGTTGAGTCGGCATTTGCCGTTGTAAGGGATTCGCTGGATGGAGGCGACTTCAAAAAAGATCGCAGCCTTCGGCAGCTCCTACGAGGATCGAGTATTCCTGTAGGAGCTGCCGAAGGCTGCGATCTTTTGATCTTTATTCCGGCAACTCGACCAACCCATCGACATCAGTCATCGCCCGCTCCAGCAAATCCGCCGGCAGGCTTTTGCTCGCCCGTGCCCCCAGCAACTTGAGCTGCTCACTGCGGCTGACCAGATTACCGCGGCCCTCTGTCAGTTTGTTGCGCGCCGCGCTGTAGGCTTTGTCCAGTTGCTGCAAGCGATTGCCGACCTCGTCCAGATCCTGAATGAACAATACGAACTTGTCGTACAGCCACCCGGCGCGTTCGGCGATTTCCCGGGCATTCTGGCTTTGCCGCTCCTGCTTCCACAGGCTGTCGATCACACGCAGGGTCGCCAGCAAAGTGGTCGGGCTGACAATCACGATGTTGCGGTCGAACGCTTCCTGGAACAGCGTCGGCTCGGCCTGCAATGCAGCGGAAAATGCTGCTTCAATCGGCACGAACAACAGAACGAAATCGAGACTGTGCAAGCCGTCGAGTCGCTTGTAATCCTTTCCGGCCAAGCCTTTGACGTGATTGCGCAGGGACAGCACGTGTTGCTTGATGGCGATCTGGCCGATGCCTTCGTCCTCGGCCGCCACGTATTGCTGATAAGCCGTGAGGCTGACCTTGGAGTCGACCACCACCTGCTTGTCGCCCGGCAGATAGATGATCACATCCGGCTGGAACCGTTCGCCGTCCGGCCCTTTGAGATTGACCTGGGTCTGGTACTCGCGGCCCTTCTCCAGACCGGCATGCTCAAGCACCCGTTCCAGAATCAGCTCACCCCAGTTGCCCTGGGTCTTCTGCCCCTTCAAGGCACGGGTCAGGTTGGTGGCCTCGTCGCTCAGGCGCAGATTCAACTGTTGCAGGCGCTCCAGCTCCTTGGCCAAGGAAAAGCGCTCACGCGCCTCGGCCTGATAGCTTTCCTCGACGCGTTTTTCAAAAGACTGGATGCGTTCCTTCAACGGATCGAGCAACTGCCCGAGGCGTTGCTGACTGGTTTCGGCGAAACGCTGCTCACGCTCATCGAAGATTTTCCCCGCCAGCTCGGCAAACTGCGCACGTAGCTCGTCTCGCGAGCCCTGCAAGTCGTTGAGGCGTTGCTGATGGCTTTCCTGCTGCTCACGCAGCTCGGCGTTGAGCGAAGCGGCCTGCGCGTCCAGACGGCGCAATTCAGCTTCTTTGCCGGCACGTTCGATATTCCAGGCGTGAGCGGCATCGCGCGCATCGTCACGCTCGATTTGCAGCAGTTCGACTTCACGGCGTACGGCGGCGAGGTCCGCCTGTTTCGCGGCATTGGCCTGACCCAGATCAGCAATCTCATCGCGACTGGCTTCAAGTTGCGCGTTCAAGCCATCCTGCGCCAGATGCGCCGTAGCGAGGCGCTCTTCCAGCAGCGCCGCGTCGGCCTGTGCGGTGCCCGCCCGGCGCTGGAGCTGCCAGGCCAATACCAGTAACGGCAGAGCAGCGCCCGCCAGACCGAGCAATGCGCTGGTCAAGTCCATAGCCATAGCCATTCCTGCCATTGAAATAATGCTTGAAGGTTAACCAAGGCGTCAGGTCTTGGACAGCTCAGTCTTCGATCAGGCCCAGTTCCTGTTGCGCACGCAGATCCCCTGCCCGTGCGGCCTGACGCAAAAGATCGTGGCCGATCCGTCGATCGCGGGCATTCCCGCATTCACGGCACATCAACTGGCCGAGACGACTTTGCGCTGCCACGATCCCTTCACGGGCCGGTTGCTTGAGCAATCGTCCGGCGATGTGTTTGACGTTAGGGTTTTCGCCCAGGCGCGGGCTGTCCAGCAACCACTCTGCCACCCGCATCGAAAAACGCTTGGGCGGGACAACAGTGGTGGTTTTGGAGGAAGAGGAATCGGAAGGTGTACGAAACTTCATAAAGCACTGTGGGCAGATCGGAAGGCGCGCCACTCTACTCTTTTTTTCTTACAGGTAAAGCCGAAAAAATCCCGGCACGCCCGTGCTAGAGCAAGCGCTCGGGACAATCCACAGAAGCTGTGGATAACTCAGTGGACAACCGCCCCTGAACTCGCGCAAAGCCCTGTGGAATGGGGCCTGCAGTCAAACTGACGATTTTTTCACCAGTTAAAAAAAGCGATGTTTTTCATTGACTTAAATTTTGGTTACAGGCACCCACTATGCTTGAACGCTACATGACAGCGGTGTGACAGACTGCGCAACTAATGTGCACAAGTATCTTCGCAGCGGTTATATCGATGCGCGTTTTCGGCGCACTTTGTCTCTTTGCCTGGGGATAAACCTTGGCAAACCCGTGATCCAGGCCGCTTGCTACCCGCTGAGCGGTGATGACCATCGGTCGGATTCTGAGCTGTTTCAGAGCATTACCGGGGTTCACGACCTTCGATGAAAGACCTTTCGCAGGTGCTTACAACCCAAGTCAGTAATCTTTTTGGCTAACACACTTCCCTTCGCCAGTTCAATCCGTTAGTATCCGCGGCGTTAGTACCAAGCTGAAAGTCAATTCTGGTCGAACAAATCCCCCCGGTCAGCCTTCCAACAGGAAGCCTTCCACCGAACAAGCGGGATCGACCACCTCGATGGTTTCCAGGTAAATCTTGCGCCAACACAGCCTTTGAATCGAAAGCAAAGGGTGTTGCCAGGCTCACTTACTCTGACCGAACCAACCTGCAAATTGATCAGGATCTTCACCCCGGGCCCAGAACCTTTGCCCTCGATGTGTTGCCTGCCCTCCTAAGTACCTACCTGCCGGCCCAAGCGCGCAAAAATCATAGCGCTTCAAACTGGCTGCTTTGTTCCAGTCGGGTTCTTCGTTCGACCAATGGTGGTCGTCGTTACTGGAACGTTTTAATTTTGCACGGTTCTTATCCGTGTCGCTTGCAGGAACACCATTAATGACTACTCAAATCCATGCACAGGATGCCATCCGCACCCTAACCAACGCTTTTGCACCAATGAACTGCCTGATCATGGCCGCTCGCAAAGGCTGCTTCAGCTTCACCCTGGTCAACGAACACGGCATCGCCCGTCACAGCGAACGCCTGTACCCCGATCAATACTCCAGCGCCGAACCGCTGCAGGCTGTGATCGAACGTACTCGTCAGGCACTGGTTGCCTGAGACGCCAGCAAGGCTGAAACATCAAAAGCCCCGCTCAAAAAGCGGGGCTTTTTGTTGCCCGACATTTCACATTGCGTGCGCAATGGCTAGCACCAACCGATATAACGGTTATAACTGGAAGCCGGAAATATTTTAAAAACAGGCCTTTACGTAGCGAATATGACACTACACTTCAACTCAAGCGGCTTGTTCCGCTTCCGGCGAGCCTGAGTCGATCCACCGCTGCCAAAGCCCATCAGGCCTCGCCCCTATTTGATGGTTTCGAGGGTTTTATGGGTATCGCTGCCAGCGAACTGTGCCGTTATGTGATCCGTCCGACGCTGATCTACCTGGGACGCCATAGCGCAACTGCCGAATCCCTGCTGCTGGGCATCGCCGCCAGTCAGTCAGCCCTTGGTTCCGCCCTGCATGACCGCCGTGGACACGGCCTGTATCGTATCGCCGAACCCCGCCACCAAGCACTCTGGGACCATTACCTGGCACTCGACCCCGAGCGCGCCAGCCTGGTTCGCGGCCTGGCCAGCCAACATGCTTTTCTCAGTGGCCCGCACCTGGAATTGACCGTTAACCTGCGTTACGCCACAGCCATCGCCTGGCTGCTGGTCGAAGAACAGAACACTCCGCTCCCCGAAGCAGACGACCTGCTGGGCATGGCCCGAATCTGGCGCCAGACCTTCCAGCCCCAAGGACGCCTCAGAGACTTCACCTTCGCTTGGCAAACTTGTGTTTCACCGCTGAATCAGGTTGCCTGCTGATCACTCCTGGATCCAAAGATCGCGTAACACGTCGCGATTTTAGTCGGATTGTCCTACAAAACCGCTCTAAATCAAGCCATACAGCCTATGGCGCTGGGACGAAAATGTTGGTAATTTTCGCCCCGGTGATCACCAGGAGTTCTAATAATGAAAAAAGTAATGCTCAAAACCACCATTAGCCTCGCCGTTGCCATGGCATCCACCCAGATCTTTGCAAGTGGCTTTGCCCTGAACGAACAAAGCATCAGCGGGATGGGTACTGGTTTTGCCGGGCGATCTTCTTCTGCCGACGACGCATCCACCATTGTTGGCAACCCTGCCGGCATGTCTCGCCTCAAGCGCGAACAAGTGACCGGCGGTGTTGCATTCATCGACGCACACACCGACATCAGCGATGCCAGCTCTCGTCCGAACGGCGGCACCAACAAAGGTGACATGGTCCCTTTCATGGGCGTGCCGATGGGCTATTACGTCAAGCCACTCGATGACCAGTGGGCGGTCGGTTTCGGCGTGTACGCTCCGTTCGGTCTGGTAACAGATTATGAAAACGGCTTTGCCGGCCGTTACTTCGGCAGCAAGAGCGAAGTCAAGATCGTCACCCTGCAGCCAACCGTCAGCTATGCCTTTAACGACAAGGTGTCGATCGGTTTCGGTCCGACTATCAACCGTATCGACGGCAAGCTGGAATCGAACCTGTCGCTGGACCCGCGCGCACCGGACGGCGAAGTCCGGATCAAGGGTGACGACACTGCTCTGGGCTACAACGTCGGTATCCTGGTACAAGCTACCGACAGCACCCGCGTCGGCCTGACCTACCACTCGAAAGTGAAGTACAAACTCGACGGTGACACCAAGGTCAACTACGGTCTGCTCGGCGCACTGGGTCAGAACCCGAACCAGAAGTTCGACGCCTCGCTGGACATCACCACGCCTGAGTCGGTTGATTTCTCGGTTACCCATCAGCTGGACGACCAGTGGACCCTCTACGCAGGCAGCACCTGGACTCGCTGGAGCCGCCTGAAAGAAATCTCTGTTGAAAACGAAGGCGTTCCTGCTGCCCTGGCCGCACGCGGGCTTGGCACTATCACTGAAGAACAGAACTGGCACGACACCTGGGCTCACGCCATTGGCGCTTCGTATCAGCTGAACAAGCAGTGGGTACTGCGTACCGGTCTGTCCGTTGACCAGGCGCCAACCAACAACGAAAACCGCTCCCCACGCATCCCGACTGGCGATCGCAAGATTTTCAGCCTGGGCGCCGGCTGGAGCCCGACCGACGACCTGACCATCGACGTGGCGTACTCGTACCTGCGTGAAGAGTCGGTCAAGGTCAACAACAGCAACGGTGCTCCCCGCAACCAGAGCTACAGCGCCAAGTATGAAAACTGGGCGAACGGTTTCGGTATCGGTGCGACCTACCGCTTCTGATGATTCACGGCGAGCCTGAACCACTCGCCACCTGAATCAAAAAAGCCCCGCTCTCTTTTACAGAGGCGGGGCTTTTTCGTGGGCATCGATCAGGGGGCCGAGGCGAGCGGTGGCGAAGCCAGGGCTTTCTCGACGGCAGCGATGAAATCAAGATCATCAGGCTTGGTCAGACTGGAGAAACTCGCGATCACCTTGCCCTGGCGATCGACCACATATTTGTAGAAATTCCACTTCGGCGCATTTTTGGACTGTTTAGCGAGGACCTTGAACAGGTTCGTCGCATCGTCGCCGCGGACTTTCTGCGGTTCGGTCATGGTGAACGTCACGCCATAATTCACGTAGCAAACCTTGGCGGTCTCGGCACCGTCCTTGGACTCCTGCTTGAAGTCGTTGGAAGGCACACCAATCACCGCCAGCCCTTGATCCTTGTAACGCTGATTCAACGCTTCAAGGCTTTTGAACTGAGGGGCAAAGCCACAGAAGCTGGCGGTATTGACCACCACCAACGGCTTGCCGGCAAAGCTCTTGCACAAATCGATGGATTCATTGGCGCGCAACTTGGGCAAAGAACCTTGCAGCAGCGCCGGGCAATCCGCCGCTTGAGCCAATCCGGTAAACGCCACCAGTAACGCGGGAACTGCTAGCCAGCGCATCAGCATATCGGTGCTTCCTTGTGAGGAATCGTCAGGATTGGAACTTACTTTAGCAGGCCCCCATGCCCAACTGCATCAGGGCCAGCCCGCCCTGATGCCAGCCCCACCACGCAAGAGCCAACAGCAAGGCACAAACAGCCAGGATCGTGATACGCGGCCAGAGACTGTTCATGTCGCACTCATTTGGCTTTGCAGACGTGCCACCGGCCGTTCCCGTACCGGCCAGTTCAGCGCAGCGGCCATCAGGCTCAATAGAATCGCTACCTGCCAGATCAAGTCATAGCTCCCGGTCCGGTCATACACCACCCCGCCCAACCAGCCGCCGAGGAATGAACCGAGCTGGTGAAACAGGAACACGATCCCTCCGAGCATGGACAGATTTCGCACGCCGAACAAGGTCGCCACCGTGCCGTTGGTCAAAGGCACCGTCGACAACCACAGAAAACCCATGGCCATGCCGAACAGGTACGCGGTGGTCGTGGTCACCGGCGCCCACAGGAACAGCCCGATTACCACCGCCCGCAGCAGATACAAACCGGTCAGCAAACGCGGTTTGGACATGCGCCCGCCCAGCCAACCAGCAGTGTAGGTGCCGAAAATGTTGAACAAGCCAATCAACGCCAACACCGTCGTGCCGACCGTCGCCGGCAGATGTTGATCCACCAGGTACGCCGGCAGGTGCACGCCGATGAACACCACCTGGAAACCGCAGACAAAAAAGCCGAACGCGAGCAGCCAGAACCCCGAGTGGGAACAGGCTTCGCGCAGTGCCTCGGAAAGGGTTTGCTCATGCCCGAGGACAGGCAATGGCTTGTCCTTGAGCATGCCCACCAGCGGCACGATCAGCGCCACCAACAGGCCCAGCACCAGCAGCGCCGCAGACCAGCCGAGCCAGCCGATCAACCCCAGCGTGCCGGGCAACATGGCGAATTGGCCGAACGAACCGGCGGCGCTGGCAATGCCCATGCCCATGCTGCGTTTCTCCGGTGGGACAGCCCGGCCAACCACGCCAAGGATCACCGAGAATGAAGTGCCGGACAGACCAATACCGATCAACAGACCGGCACTCAAGGACAAGGTCACCGCCGAGTCGGACAGGCCCATGAACACCAGGCCCAGGGCGTACAGAACGCCACCGACAAGCACCACTTTCGCCGCACCGAAGCGGTCGGCCAACGCGCCGGTAAAGGGCTGGGCCAGGCCCCAGATCAGGTTTTGCAGGGCGATGGCAAACGCGAACACCTCACGCCCCCAGCCGAATTCGGCACTCATCGGCGCCAGAAACAACCCGAAGCCGTGGCGAACTCCCAGAGACAACGCAAGAATCAGCGCACTCCCCAACAAAACCCAACCGCACGTACGCCACATCGATGTCATTCTTGTTCTCCGGGCGCGGGTATATACCCGCTTAAGATCGAACAAACCGGCATCAAGCCAGTTCGTCCAGCAACTTCAATAATGTTTCGCGTTTTTCGGCGCCCAGGCGATCGATCAATCGCTGTTGCGCCGCCTCCCAGGCCGGCAAGGCGGCTTTCAACCGTTCACCGCCGGCGTCGGTCAGCTTCACGATGCGATTGCGCATGTCCTCGCCCTCGACCAGCGTCACCAACCCTTCGCCCTCCAACACCCGCAGATTGCGCCCGAGCGTGCTGCGATCCAGGCCCATGGCCTCGGCCAGGGTAGAAATGCTCGGCTGATCCAGACGCTGCAGATTGCACAGCAAAGAATACTGCGCAACGTTGATCCCGAAGCCATCGAGAGCGCCGTCGTAATGCCTGCTGACGCCACGGGCGGCGCGACGCAGGTTGATGCATAAACATTGGGAGTCGAGCATGGTGCGTGTATATACCCGCGGTTGTGTTAAATCAAGTTACATGATGTGGGAAGTTCAGAAAATCGCCAAGCCCACCAGCACTGCAACTTCCAGCAATTCCAGCAATGCACCGGCGGTGTCACCCGTTGTTCCGCCCAAGCGTCGCAGCATCACCTGCCGCAGCCAGACAAACACCCCCGCCGCCAACAGCAGTGCCAGAACACCGCTGACGCCTGCGATCAACACGCAAATCAGGGCACTGAACGCCAGCACCTGCTTGCCCGCTAAACGCGGAAGATGATCGGCCAGTGCCTGACCCAAACCGCCCGCGCGCACATAAGGCGTGGTCAGGAACAAGCCCAGCAATGCACTGCGACCAATCAAGGGCACGATGATCAAGACCAGCGCGTGCTGCTGCTCGATCAGCGCAACCAGTGCGGCGAATTTGAGCAGCAATACCAGCGCCAGCGTGACCACCGCGATCGGGCCGCTGCGCGGATCTTTCATGATCGTCAGCGTGCGTTCGCGATCACCGAAACCGCCGAGCCATGCATCGGCGCTGTCGGCCAGTCCGTCCAGGTGCAGCGCACCGCTGAGCAACACCCAAACCGTCAGCAACAATGCCGCATGCAGCAACAGCGGTGTGCCCGACAACAGCCAGTTTGACGCCCACAAAATCCCGCCGAACAACAATCCCACCAGCGGATAAAACAGCAACGACCGCCCCAGCTCCTGCGGCGCCGGCATGCCCGGCAGACGAATCGGCAGGCTGCTCAAAAATTGCAGGGCGATCCAGAACGGCAACATGATCAGCGCACTTCCCTTAACGAACCATCGGACTCGACCGCTAGCGAGAACAGCGCACCATGGCCGACCTCGACGTTGAGCAACTGCTCACGGGGCAAGCCTCGCGCCTGGGCCAGCAACAAGCGCATGACGCCGCCATGGCTGATCAGCAACACGCGTTCGCCGGCGTATGCCTCGCGCAATCGCGCCACAGCCGATAACACCCGCAGCGAAAAGTCCGTAACCGGCTCACCTTCAGGCGGCGTAAATGAATAAGGATCAGCCCAGAACAGGCCCAAGGCTTGTGCGTCGGTTTTCATCAACTCGGCAGCACTCTGCCCTTCCCATGCGCCGAAGTGCAGCTCTTGCAGGTCTTTCTCCAATTGCACCGGCACAGCCAACCGGGCACCGAGTTCGTCGGCGAACCGCGCACATCGCTGTAACGGCGAGCTGACCAAGCGATCCCAAGGCCCCTGCTCAATCACCGCCTCGCGCATCTGCTGCCAGCCCTTGTCAGTCAGCGCATCATCAAGACTGCCGCGCAAGCCGCCGCCGAGTTCGGTTTCACCGTGGCGCAGCAGGTCCAGACGCAAGGTCATGCCGGACGATCCGCGACCGCCGCTTCGGCGAAAGTCGCCATCTGCCCGTGCAGATCACAGGCCAAGCGCAGCAGCGGCACCGCCAATGCCGCACCGCTGCCCTCGCCCAGACGCAAGCCGAGGTCGAGCAACGGCTGCGCATTGAGGGTTTCCAGGACATGCCGATGTCCCGGCTCGGCACCACGATGACCGAACAACAGCCATTGCCGGCAATCAGGATTTAGACGCACCGCCACCACCGCCGCGACGCTGCAAATGAAACCGTCCACCAGCACCGCAACGCCTTCCTGAGCGCAAGCCAGATAAGCGCCGACCAACGCCGCAATTTCGAACCCGCCAAGATTGAACAATGTTTGCAGCGCATCACCACGCTGAGCGCCGTGCAGGGCCAATGCTCGCTCGATCACTTCGCCTTTGTGGCTGACACCCGCCGCGTTCAAACCAGTGCCCGGCCCAGTCAAATGCGCCACCGGGCAATCGAGCAAGGCACAGGCCAGCGCACTGGCGGCCGTGGTGTTGCCGATACCCATTTCGCCGCCGATGAACAATTGCGCACCCGCCGCTTTCGCCCGCAGCACACTGTCGCGACCGGCCTGCAACGCACGCTCACCTTGAGCCACAGCCATCGCCGGGCCTTGCACAAAATTCGCCGTGCCCGGACCAACGTTCAAGTGACGCACTCCCGGCAGATTCAGGGACGGGGTGACTGTGCCGAGGTCGACCACTTCGAGGGACGCTCCCAACTGCCGCGCCAGCACGCTGATCGCCGCACCGCCGTTGACGAAGTTGTGCAGCATCTGCCCGGTGACTTCCTGGGGAAATGCCGAAACCCCTTCGGCGACCACACCATGGTCACCGGCAAAAATCGCAATCCACAGCTGTTCCAGGCTTGGCTTGACCTGTCCTTGCAACCCGGCGAGTTGCACCGCCACCGATTCGAGTTGGCCGAGCGACCCGGCCGGTTTGGTCAATTGCTGTTGCCGGGCCTGCGCCTGCTCGACCGCCTGGGCGTCGATCGATTGACACGGGTTCAGCCACCAGGATTGAGTCATAACGCAGTTCCTTTCAGAGTCAGGGGCAGGCCGGCGACGGTCAGGACGACTCGCTGACAGCGCTCGGCCAGAGCTTGATGCAGCCAACCGGCTTCATCGACATAGCGGCGAGTCAATTCGCCCAGCGGCACGACACCCATTCCGGTTTCGTTGCTGACAAAAATGATTTCACCCGGCAGCGACGCCAGGCACTCCAGCAAGGCATCACGCTCGGCGCTCAGGCGTTCGGCATCGTCGAGCATCAGCAGATTGGTCAGCCACAGCGTCAGGCAATCCACCAACAGGCAATGATCGGCGCGGGCGTTTTCACGCAGGACGCGGGCGAGTTCGAGCGGCTCTTCGATCAGCGCCCATTCGGCTGGACGACGGGCACGGTGATGGGCGACCCGATCGTTCATTTCGCCGTCCATCGGCTGGCTGGTGGCGATGTAGGTCACCGACAATTGACTGTCAGTCGCCAGTTTTTCGGCCAGGCGACTTTTGCCGGAGCGGGCGCCGCCGAGGATCAGTTGCAGCATGGTTACATCCTATAAATGTTGGTGAAGCGACTGACGTCATCGCGGGCAAGCCTTGCTCCTACAGTTTTGTGTCGCCCACACCATTACGGCTCGCCGCGATCATGTAGGAGCAAGGCTTGCCCGCGATGAGGCCAGCACAACCACCTCAAATCCCACAGAGCTCGCGCAACAGCCCGGTATCCAGATGCTTCTCCACCAGATCCGCCAACCGTTCGATATCACGCTCGCGCAACCCGTGGTAATCCACATCCTGCACCGCCTGCAAACCAGCCCAGCGCAGCAGCGCACTGCACGCCGCCGGGGACTCGAACAGACCATGCAGATAGGTGCCGAAAATCTGCCCGTCGACGCTCTGCGCGCCATCGCAACGACCGTCATCCAGTTGCACGGCAGCGTGTTCCAGCGCCGGGCCGGTGGTCACGCCGGCATGAATTTCATAGCCGCTGACTTCGGCATCTTCCAGCGCCAGACGCCCGCGTACATTGCGCAGTTGCTTGTCCTGTTCGAGCTGCGTCTCGAACGCCAGCAATCCAAGCCCCGCACTGGAACCCGGCGCGCCTTCAAGGCCCAATGGATCGTGAACTTGCTCGCCGAGCATCTGCAGGCCGCCACAAATACCCAAGACTTTTCCGCCGTAGCGCAAATGCCGGAAAATCACCGTTTCCCAGCCATTGGCGCGCAGGTACGCTAGGTCGCTGCGCACGCTTTTCGAGCCGGGGAGAATGATCAGGTCTGCCGGTGGAATCGCCTGGCCGGGCCCGATGAATTGCAGGTCCACTTGCGGGTGCAGGCGCAGCGGGTCGAAATCGGTATGGTTGCTGATGCGCGGCAGCACCGGCACCACGACTTTGAGGACCTGCTCGGCCTTGTCGGCCTGGCGCTGATCGATGCCGTCCTCGGCCTCCAGATGCAGGTCCATCACGTAGGGCAGCACACCGATCACCGGTTTGCCGGTGCGCTCCTCAAGCCAGTCGAGACCGGGTTGCAGCAAAGCGATGTCGCCGCGAAAACGGTTGATGATGAAGCCTTTGACCCGCGTCTGTTCGCTCGGCGACAGCAGCTCCAGCGTGCCCACCAAATGCGCGAATACCCCGCCACGATTAATGTCGGCGATCAGCACCACCGGGCAATCCACCGCTTCGGCGAAACCCATGTTGGCGATGTCACCGGCACGCAGGTTGATCTCGGCCGGCGAGCCCGCGCCTTCGACCATCACCACCGGATACGCCGCGCTCAACCGTTCGTGGGAGGCCAGCACCGCTTGCATGGCGATGGCTTTGTAGTCGTGATAAGCCACGGCGTTCATCGTCGTGACCGCACGACCGTGGATGATCACCTGAGCGCCAGTGTCGCTGTTGGGTTTGAGCAGCACCGGGTTCATGTCGGTGTGCGGTTCGAGATACGCGGCCTGGGCCTGCACCGCTTGCGCGCGACCGATCTCGCCACCGTCGGCAGTCACCGCGCTGTTGAGCGCCATGTTCTGCGGTTTGAACGGCACCACGCTCACGCCCTGACGCGTAACCCAGCGGCAGAGTGCCGTGACCAGCGTGCTTTTACCGGCATCGGACGTCGTGCCTTGCACCATCAACGTGGTCATTGGCTGTCCTTGGCAAAGGCTTCGAAGGCTGCGGCGAGACGCGTCCAGTCCGCTTCCTCGCCCGGCAGGCCAAAGCGCAGGCTGCTGTTGTGCGCGAACAAGCGCAGCAGAATGCCGCGCCGGGCCATGAATTCATGCAATTCTTCGGCGCGTTCGGTGATCAGCCATTGGAACAACGCACAGCCGCCCTGTGGTTGGAACCCGTGCAGCGCCAGCAATGACGCGAGACGCTCGCTGGCCTCGTCGGCGCGAACCCGTTGCCGCATATGCCCTTCGGTATCGCGCAGGCACGCCTGACCCAGCACACGGGTCGGGCCGCTGACCGCCCACGGTCCCACCTGTTCAGCAAGCAACTTGAGCAACTTGCGCTCAGCCAGCACGAATCCCAAACGCACGCCGGCCAGGCCGAAAAACTTGCCGAACGAACGCAGCACGATCAAACCGACCTGATGGGCAAACGGCGCCACACTCAGGTGCGGCGTGTTGTCCATGAAGGCCTCGTCCACCACCAGCCAGCCACCGCGCTGCGCCAGACGCGCGTGCCAGTCCAGCAACCGGGCGGGCGTCAGGCTCAGGCCCGTGGGATTGTTCGGATTGACCACTACCAGCACATCGAGGCTGTCGACAAAGAAATCGACTTCCTGCTCCAGCACTTCACGCACGATGTAGCCATTGCGGCGCCAGGCTTCGGCATGTTCGGCGTAACACGGTGACAGCACGCCGACCTTGCCGGCGCGACGCAAACGCGGCAGTAACTGGATGGCCATCTGCGAACCGGCCACCGGCAATGCCTGCAAGGTGCCGTAGTAATCACAGGCTGCCTGCTCCAGACCATCATCGGTTTCCGGCAGCCGCGCCCAGGCCCGCAGCGGGATATCCGGAACCGGAAACGGCCAGGGCGCGAGGCCGCTGGACAAGTCAAGCCAATCGGCTTCCTCGATGCCGTATTCGAGCGCCGCCTTGCGCAACCGTCCACCGTGTTCAAGCATAAAATTCAGCTCCCACGCAGAGAATCAGCAGCCATAACCATACCCCGCGCTGGACCAATTGCCAGCCACGGTCGATGGAGTCGGCATCCGCCGGCACACCTTCGCCCAGTTGCGGGCGCTGATGCAGTTCACCGTGATAAATCGCCGGCCCGCCCAACTCGACACCCAACGCACCGGCGCCCGCCGCCATCACCGGACCGGCATTCGGACTGTCCCAGGTGGGTCCTTGGGTTCGCCAGCATTTCATGGCCAGTCGGGTTTTGCCCAGCAGCGCGTAGGTCAATGCCACCAGACGCGCGGGAATGTAATTGAGGACGTCGTCGATTTTCGCCGCCGCCCAACCGAAGCGCTCGAAGCGCTCGTTGCGATAGCCCCACATCGCATCCAGCGTATTGCTCAAACGATAGAGCACCACGCCCGGCGCACCGGCTACGGCAAACCAGAACAACGCGGCGAACACCGCGTCGCTACCGTTCTCCAGCACCGATTCGGTGGCGGCGCGGGCGACTTCGGTTTCATCCAGCTCACTGGTTTTGCGGCTGACCAGATAACTGACGCGTTTGCGTGCTTCTTCAAGATCGCCGCTGCGCAGGGCTTTTGCCACAGGCTCGACGTGTTCACCGAGGCTGCGCATGCCGAGGGCGCAATAGAGCGCGAGAATCTCGACGATCCAGCCTACGTAAGGCGCCCAGGAAAATGCCGTGGCGAGCAACGTCAGCGGCAACACCGCGATCACCCACGCAGTGACGCCATGACTGCGCCAACCACGACCACCGCCGTTGAAACGTTGCTCGATGCGTTCGGCAAATCGGCCGAACGCCACCAGCGGATGCCAGCGTTTGGGTTCACCCAGCAGCGCATCCAGCGCCACCGCGGCGACACTCAACAACGCCACACTCATTGACTCACTCCCCAAAAATTCTCATACAACAATTCGCTCAGCGGGCGCGCCTGCGCCCAGCCTTCGAGCACCAGCATCGGCGCCGGATAGAATTCCTTGACCGGTCCCAGGCACAAAATGGCCAGTGGCTTGGCGCCGGATGGCAGGCCCAGCAAATCCGCGAGGGCTTGCGGTTCGAACAATGAAACCCAGCCCATGCCCAATCCTTCGGCACGGGATGCCAGCCACAGGTTCTGGATCGCGCAGGACAACGAAGCCAAATCCATTTCCGGCAAGGTACGACGCCCGAAGATATGTCGCTCGCGATCATCCATCAGCGCGGCGACCAACACTTCCGCGCAGTCGTTGATGCCTTCGACCTTGAGTTGCATGAACTCGTCGGTGCGCTCGCCGAGGGCTTCGGCGGTGCGGATGCGCTCTTCTTCCACCAGCGCCTGGATCTTGCCGCGTAAATCGCGGTTGCTGATGCGGATGAAACGCCAGGGCTGCATCAGGCCGACACTCGGCGCCTGGTGCGCCGCTTCGAGCAGGCGCCGGAGCAACTCGGGCTCGACGGTGCCGCCGCTGAAGTGACGCATGTCGCGGCGCTCGGCGATGGCGCGGTAGACGGCTGCGCGTTCGGCTCCGGAGAAAGCGTTGTCAGTCATGGCCTCTTCGCGAGCAAGCTCGCTCCCACATTTGAAGATGTATCGCCTGAAGAGACGCGGTCCCCTGTAGGAGTGAGCCTGCTCGCGATAGCGGCCTCAAGGTCCGGCGCAAACAGCGCGGCGATCGCCTGTGGATTCGACGGAAAATAAAAATGCACATAAGAAGCCGTCATCCGCCCCTCGCGATAAACAGCCTCCGCCCCACGACCACCGTTAGGACTCAAGCCACGGGCAATCGGCGTCAGTTCGGTGGTGGTCAGCGAATGGTGATAGGTGTGCCCGCGCAGCGAACCTTCCGGCAGATCAACCGCTTGCAAGGCCAGGGCGGCGAGGCGTTTTTGCATCACCGCGTCACCGCTCAATAAACCCACCAATTCGGCACGAGTGCCTTCGACATCGGTCAACGAGTCGAGCAGATAAAGCATGCCGCCACATTCGGCCAACAACGGTTTACCCGCTGCGTGGTGCGCGCGAATTGCGTTCAGCATCGACGTGTTTTGCGACAGGGCCACATGGTGCAATTCCGGATAACCACCGGGCAGATACAAGCTGTCTGCTTCCGGCAATTGCGCGTCACGGATTGGCGAGAAAAACAGCAGCTCGGCGCCCATCGCCCGCAGCAAATCCAGACTGGCGCCATAGGTGAAGGCAAACGCTTCGTCCCGGGCGACGGCAATGCGCACGCCGGCTAGCAGCGGCTCGGCCGTAATTACGTCCGGCGCGGCGAACTCAACTGCTGGCGGCAGCGCTACCTCGCAACTGCTGGCCAAGGCATCGGCCGCCGCGTCGAGACGCACATCGAGATCGTTCAACTCGCTGGCCTGCACCAGTCCCAAGTGCCGACTCGGCAATTCGATCCCGGTTTCCCGGGACAACGCACCGTACCAACGCAGACCTTCTGTCAGGCTGCCTTCGAGCAATTGCGCATGACGCAGGGTGCCGACGCGATTGGCCAGGACCCCGGCAAACGGCAAGTCCGGCTGATAACGCGCCAATCCCAAAGCCAATGCGCCAAAGGTCTGGGCCATGGCCGTGCCGTCGATCACGCCGAGCACCGGCACACCGAAGTGTCGCGCCAGATCAGCGCTGGACGGCGTGCCGTCGAACAGCCCCATCACGCCCTCGATCAGAATCAGATCGGCTTCGCCCGCCGCTTCCCACAACAGGCGACGACTTTCCTGCTCGCCGACCATCCACATGTCCAGTTGATAGACCGGCGCACCGCTGGCGCGCTCGAGGATCATCGGGTCGAGAAAGTCCGGGCCGCATTTGAACACGCGCACCTTGCGCCCTTGATTGCGATGCAAACGGGCGAGCGCGGCAGTGACGGTGGTCTTGCCCTGACCGGAGGCCGGCGCGGCAATCAGTACTGCCGGGCAGTGTCGACTGCTTTTCATAAAATAGTATTCACAGCTCGACGCCTTTTTGCGCTTTGATGCCGGCCTGGAAGGCGTGCTTGATCATGCCCATCTCGGTGACGGTATCAGCCAGTTCGATCATCTCCGGCTTGGCGCCGCGACCGGTGACCACCACGTGCTGCATCGGTGGGCGCGCCTGCAAATCGCTGAGCACTTGATCGAGAACGAGGTAGCCGTGCTTGAGGGCGATGTTCAATTCATCCAGCACCACCAGGCCGATGGACGGATCGCGCAGCAGTTCCTGCGACACGGCCCACGCGGCTTCAGCGGCAGCGATGTCGCGTTGGCGATCCTGGGTTTCCCAGGTGAAGCCCTCGCCCATCACATGGAAACGCACCTGCTCCGGGAAGCGCCGGAAGAACAGTTCTTCGCCCGTGCTGTTGCGGCCCTTGATGAACTGCACAACGCCACACTGCATGCCGTGGCCCATGGCGCGAGCGAGCATGCCGAACGCCGAGCTGCTCTTGCCTTTGCCGTTGCCGGTCAGCACCAGCAGCAGGCCGCATTCGTTCGGGGAATTGGCGATGCGCTCGTCGATCACGGCTTTTTTGCGCAGCATGCGCGCCAGATGACGTTCGTCACGATCAGGGGTATCAGTCATGGGGGAGCTCTCCGTTGAGGCAGGAATAACGGCGGGCAGGCACAAGAATAGATGGCAAGAAGCCTGGCATCGCCCACCGTGATGCCGCTTGGATGGATCAGGCCGGTCTCCGGGCTCATGAGCGGCGTTGGCCGGACTGCGTGCCTTCCCATGTCGACAGTCGACACAGTGGCGCAAGACGCAGTTTTCACTCATTTACCGTTGCGGGGGCAGCGCCGGGATCGCGGGCTTCATGTATTGAAGCGACCACTCACCGACTTCCCTGTTTCACTCTGTCGACCCAAGCCACAGAGCACCTGAAACAAGCCGCGAAGGTTAGAGGGTTGGGGGTGGAGCGTCAATTGAAGACGGGGCGCGAAAGCGAATTACTGCCGCCGATCAGCAATTTGACGTCAATCTTGTGCCACACTCCGAGCAGTGATATCAAAGAGCCACAACCTCACAACACAATAACAAGGGTGAGCCCCATGCAAGGCATGATCATCAGCAATCCGAAGCTCGAATTCCTGCGCCCGGTGCTGGAGCGCTGGTTTGACTGTATCGACCGCTACAACGCCGTGCGCGGCGATAACGAAACGCCCTACTGGCTCGACGAAAAGGCCAACCTCGGCCTGCTTTCCTCCGCCGCGTGGATGGCCGAGATGATCACCCTGCAACAATCGCCCACCCGCAAACAGATCGAAGAAGGCGAACGCAACGCTCGCGCCGACCTGTTCATCGCCACCGCCGAAACACGCGCCTGGCTGCAGGCCACGCAACGCTGGCCGCGGGTCAACAGCCTGAACCTGACCCAGGCGCTGCACGACATTACCAGCGATGCCAAGCGCATCAGCTACGCCAGCGACCTGAAACTCGGCTGCCTGTTCGTCGCACCGCAAAAACTCCAGCATGGCGCCACCCCGGAAGAACTCCAGGACATGGTCGACGATCTGCAAAAAGAGCACACCTGCGCCGTGGCCTGGTATTTCCCCTACGCCTATCGCAAATTGCGCAACGAAGCGGGTCACTATCACCCTGGTATCGCCGTGCTGCTCAAGGAGGCGCGTAGCTGAAGGTTGAACCATCCTGCGTCCACGCTTCTCTATGATTAAATCAAGGCACTCATAGGGAAGATCAGCAATGCGCACGTCTCAGCTCGTATTCGTTGTCGCTCTCGCCGGAGGGCTCGCCGCTTGCGGTGAAACCTCCAGCCTGCAAGTCTCCGACGGCACCGGCCCGTCGCCCAAGCTGCCCGAACCCAACAAAACCCTGTTCCCGACGATGAACATCGCCCCGGCGATCGGCTGGCCGGACGGCGTAAAACCCGTCGCCGCCAGCGGCACGCAAGTCGCCGCGTTTGCCGAAGGCCTCGATCATCCACGCTGGTTATACGTGTTGCCCAATGGCGACGTACTGGTCGCCGAAACCAATGCGCCGCCCAAACCCGATGACAACAAAGGCATCAAGGGCTGGATCACCAAAAAGGTCATGAGCCGCGCCGGGGCGGGCGTACCAAGCCCGAACCGCATCATACTATTGCGCGACACCAACCACGATGGCATCGCCGAAACCCGCACGGTGTTCCTGGAAAATCTCAATTCGCCCTTCGGCATGACCCTCGTCGGCAATGATCTGTACGTCGCCGATACCGATCGACTGCTGCGTTTCCATTATGAAACCGGCGACACGACCATCAAGTCGCAGCCGATCAAAGTCGTCGACCTGCCGGGCGGAACGCTGAATCACCACTGGACCAAAAACGTCATCGCCAGCCAGGACGGCAGCAAGCTGTACGTTACCGTCGGCTCGAACAGCAACGTCGGCGAAAACGGCATGAATCAGGAAGAAGGACGCGCGGCGATCTGGGAAGTGGACCGCGCCACCGGCAACCACCGGATCTTCGCCTCAGGCTTGCGCAATCCCAACGGCATGGCCTGGGAACCGCAAAGCGGTGCATTGTGGACGGCGGTAAACGAGCGCGATGAAATCGGCAGCGACCTGGTGCCGGACTACATCACCTCGGTCAAGGACGGCGGGTTCTATGGCTGGCCGTTCAGCTACTACGGCCAGCACGTCGACGTGCGCGTCGAACCGCAAAACCCGGACCTGGTGGCCAAGGCAATTGCGCCGGACTACGCGATCGGGCCACATACCGCGTCACTGGGCCTGACGTTTGCCAAAGGCAACACGTTGCCGGCGCAATTCAAGGAAGGCGCATTCATCGGCCAGCACGGCTCATGGAACCGCAAGCCGCACAGTGGCTACAAAGTGATTTTTGTACCCTTCAGCGCCGGCAAGCCGACCGGGCAACCGGTGGACGTGCTTACTGGTTTCCTCAATGAAGATGAAAAAGCCATGGGCCGGCCGGTGGGCGTGGTGATTGATCAGCAGGGCGATTTGCTGGTGGCGGATGATGTGGGGAACAAGGTGTGGCGGGTGTCCGCAATTAAGTAACTGCAAACCGCGTACCTTGTGGGAGCGAGCTTGCTCGCGATGGCGTCGTGTCAGACGACATCCTTGCTGAATGAGCCGGCGCTATCGCGAGCAAGCTCGCTCCCACAGGGTCGGCATTCAGCGCTTACGACAAAGCGTCAGCCCATCACCCAGCGGCAACAACGACAAATCCACTCGCGCATCATCCTTCAACGCTCGATTGAGTTGTTGGATGGCGCGGGTGTCCGCGCTATCTGGATTGTCCTCCAGCACCCGCCCGCTCCACAGCGTGTTATCGAACACCGCCAGCCCACCGACCCGCAGCAACCGCAAAGCATGCTCCAGATAGGCGGGATAGTTGGCCTTGTCGGCATCGATGAACATCAGATCGAACTGGCCGGGCTCGTCCAGCTTGCCGAGGGTCTCCAGCGCAGGCGCCAGACGCAGATCGATTCGCCCGGCCAATCCGGCTTCCTGCCAATAACGGCGGGCCGTGGCATTGTAATCGCCGGGAATGTCGCAACAGATCAGGGAACCGTCATCCGGCAATGCCGCCGCCATGCACAGGGCGCTGTAACCGGTGAAGGTGCCGACTTCCAGCAATCGCCGGGCGCCGGTGAGTTTCACCAGCAACGCGAGAAACTGCCCCTGCTCCGGCGCAATCTGCCAGCGCGCCATGGGCAGCGCCTGGGTTTCGTCGCGCAAACGCTTGAGCAGCGGCGTTTCGCGCAGGGACACGTCGAGCAGATATTGGTACAGCGAATCGTCGAGATTGAGCGTGCGAGCGGTCATGACCACAACCTCCGGCTATTACGGATTGCGCGCCAGGTGCTCCGGTTGCAGGACGCGTTTGGCGCTCAGGTAGGCTTTCTGCCAATACGCCTTGGACAAGCTATCCAGCTTGACCGTGCCACCCGTGGCTGGCGCATGCACGAAACGACCTTCGCCGACGTAGATGCCAGCGTGACTGACCTGGGAACCGCCATTGGTGGCGAAGAACACCAGGTCACCCGTTTGCAGGCCTTCCTTGCCGACGTTGGCCGCTTGCATGGAAATCATTTCACGGGTCGTGCGCGGCAGGGAAATGCCAGTGACATCACGGTACACGTAGCCGATCAGCCCACTGCAATCGAAACCTGAATCCGGCGTGTTGCCGCCCCAGCGATAAGGCGTGCCGACCAGGCCCAACGCGCGAAACAGCACGTCTTCCGCTTCAGGCGAAAAGGCTTGGGAAGGACCGAATACGATGGGCGGGCGAACCACTGGCGCTGGCGGCGGTGTACGACTGGCGCAAGCACTGAGCAGCGCTGCGAGGAACATGATTGCGAGGCGGGCCGACGTCGACATAAGCAGAGCATCCTGATCTGGCTGCG
The DNA here is from genome assembly GCF_047784845.1 of Pseudomonas sp. NFX98. Taxonomy (NCBI): domain Bacteria; kingdom Pseudomonadati; phylum Pseudomonadota; class Gammaproteobacteria; order Pseudomonadales; family Pseudomonadaceae; genus Pseudomonas; species Pseudomonas sp. NFX98. Next base: position 54,944 of record NZ_JBLNNF010000022.1, read on the forward strand.
GCTTTTTTCTGCTGGGGACGCAGAAAAGAAAACCGCCTGCGCAGTAGGCAGGCGGTTTGCCATCATTGATAGATTAGAATTCTAGCGCTTATCAGGCAAACTTCAAGTAAGACTTTAAGTTCACCCTACAAACTGTCCGCTTACTTGCGTGCGGTGACGATCGGGGAAGCACCTGGAGCCATGGCGAGTGCGCGCTTGGCTTCGATGAAGGTCTTGCTCCAGTAGCTGTCGCCCAGGCTATCGATCCGTACACCACCGCTGCGGCGGCTGCTGGAATGGATGAACTGGTTGTCACCCAGGTAGATCCCGGCGTGACTGACGCGACCGCGACGCCCGTTGGTTGCGAAGAACAGCAGATCACCCGGCTCAAGCTTGCTGCGCGAGACCAGTGGCGCGTCTACGTTGATCATTTCGCGAGTGGAGCGCGGCAGGTTCATGCCGGCTTCTTCACGGAACAGATAGCCGATGAAACCGCTGCAATCGAAACCGGCTTCAGAGGTACCGCCGAAACGGTAACGGGTACCGATCAGGGACATGCCGCGTTCGAGGATGCTGTCGGCCAGAACCGGAAGCTGGTAGGACTTGCCGTCGGCGAAGGCGGCCAGTTCTTTTTCGGTGGCCACTTCTTCCTGGTAAAGAGAGTCTTGATAACGAACGGAAGACTGGGCGGTAACCGAGTTTTGAGCCTGCTGTTGTTGCGCTTGCTGCGACACTGGAGAGTGGGCAGCGCAACCGAACAACAGGGTAACGAGTGCGAGAGGCACGAGGGGTGCAAAGCGATTTAGCATGGGCACGACCGTGGCTGATAGTTGTAAAGAAGCCGAGACTATGCCCGCTATCACCCTCATTTGCAAATTCAATCGATCTTTTTGTGACTTCTCGGTTTCTCGTTTACATCTAAGCGCTTAAGCCCATTTTGATCGTTCGCGCGGCCTGCCCAGTGCAGGAAAGCGGATTTTCTGGCGGCCTGAAATATGCCAAAAGGCGTTGCAACCCCCGAATTTACGGGACCTGCTACCAGCCCAGGGTTTCTTTCAGGAAGGGAATAGTCAGCTTGCGCTGCGCTTGAAGGGAGGCCTGATCGAGCTGTTCAAGCAATTCGAAAAGCGCACTCATGCTGCGGGTGCCGCGAGTCAGAATAAAATGCCCGACCTCGTCGGTCAGGTGCAAACCACGACGGGACGCACGCAGTTGCAGGGCGCGCAATTTGTCTTCGTCGGAGAGCGGGCGCATCTGAAAGATCAGCGCCAGGGTCAGGCGGGATTTTAGGTCCGCCAGTTTCACCGGCAATTCACGCGGTGAGGTCGATGCGGCAATCAGCAAACGCCGACCGCTGTCACGCAGACGATTGAACAGGTGGAACAGCGCCTCTTCCCAATCCGCCTTGCCTGCCACTGCATGCAAGTCATCCAGGCAGACCAGCTCATACTGTTCAAGGTTGTCGAGGATTTCGATGCCGCGATCCATCAACTCGGCCAGCGGCAAGTATACCGCCGGTTCACCCATCTGTTCGAACCGCAGGCACGCGGCCTGCAACAGATGCGTGCGCCCTACCCCATGCTTGCCCCAGAGGTAAATCAGGCTTTCGGTCCACCCGGCGTCGGCTTCGCACAGCCGCTCGACATAGCCGAGTGCAGCGGCATTGGCGCCTGGGTAGTAGTTGATAAAGGTGGCGTCGTCACGCAGACGCACACCTAGGGGCAGCTGAATCGGTTTCATGCTGACTGAACAGTTCCAAAGGAACCGTTAGTGGCCTCTGTGTAAAGTTTGCGAAGTTTATACCCGTGAAGCCGACCGCACAATGCGACAGACCACAAGCAAAATCAAAGGTTTGCGTTGACGCTCCGGTTTTATGACAGTTTCTTTGGCGCTGCGGGTGGCAACCCGGCATCAATCCGGGCTGCCTGCATAGCAGTCTAAAGATCCGGCTCGTCAATACCGCTGTAAATATCTGAATCCTTATACAAATCATGCACATGGCGCACCAGCACCATGATCACGGCCGCCACCGGCAGCGCCAGCAAAACACCGGTAAAACCGAACAATTCGCCCCCCGCCAGAATCGCGAAGATCACTGCTACCGGATGCAGCCCGATGCGGTCCCCCACCAGCAACGGCGTCAGCACCATACCCTCAAGCGCCTGACCGACCATGAACACCGCGACGATCCCCACCATCGGATACAGATCGCCACCGAACTGGAACAGCCCGGCAATCAATGCCGCGCCAATGCCAATGACAAACCCCATGTACGGTACAATCGCCGCCAGACCGGCAATCAGACCGATCAACAGTCCCAGCTCCAGCCCTACCAACATCAAGCCTGCGGCGTAGATCACGCCGAGCGCCACCATCACCAGCAATTGCCCGCGGACGAAAGCGCCGAGCACTTCATGGCACTCTCCGGCCAGCATCACCGCGCGCTCTTCGCGATCACGGGGCAACAGGCTGCGGATCTTGGCCATCATCAGGTCCCAGTCCCGCAGCAGGTAGAAACTCACCACCGGAATCAACACTAGGTTCGCCAGCCAGGCAATCAGCGCCAGGCCCGACGCCGTGGCTTGCGTCAGCACCACACCGACGATGTCAGTGGTCTGCCCCATGTGCTCGCTGATGGCTGCCTTGAGCTTGTCGAATCTCCAGAAGCCTTCCGACAGACCAAACTTCGATTGCGTCCATGGCAATGCGGTGTGCTGTAGCCAATCGAGCATCTGCGGCGCCAGCTCATACAAGCGGAACAACTGCTTGGCGAGCATCGGCACCAACACCAACATCAGCGCGGTGACAATCAGGGTGAACAGCGCGAATACCGTGATCACGCCCCAGGTCCGTGACAGTCCGGCCTTCTCCAGTCGATCAACCACCGGATCGAACAGATACGCCAGGAGCAACGCCACCAGGAACGGCGTGAGGATCGGATGCAACAGCCAGATAAACGCGCAGAGCAAGACCACTGCACCTAACCAGAACCAACGCCGCGTATCGGCCATGAACCACTCCATTGCTTCTATATAAAGAAAGAAAATCTACCAGCGGAAACTCATTTGCGGTGTCGGTGCCGGCGCAGGCGCAGGCGCTACGACTGGAGGCGCTGTACCGTCAGCCGCTGGCGGAACAGGTGCCACAGGGGCCGGAGCGACCGCCGGCTCCACGGCAACTTCCTGCAATTTCGCCAGCGACAATTGCGCCCGCAACTGTTCGGCACTGCCATTGACCCGATAAAGGATGCGGTCGCCATCGACGCTTTGCGGACGCCCGCCAAAAGGTTCAAGCAAACGCCCCAGCGTGGCATAACGCTCAAGATTCATGCCTTTCACTTCCAGCAACTGCGGGGTTGAAACCCCAGGTTTGGCGACGAATCGCGGCGCCAGTCGCTCGTTGACCGCCAGCATCACGGCGTCCGCCACGGCTGCCTGATCCGCCCCCTGAACACTGCCCGCCTCTTTTTGATCGCCCAGCCACAAACGCCACTTGGCTTGCCACTGACCACCCTCTTCGCGGGCGTGCACCGCCAGCAAGGCGTCGGCATTGTAACGCTCCGAGGCGCTGCGCAGCGGCGCCGGATCAGCACTTTCCAGATTTGGTGCGGTAGCGACGATCTGCTCATTCAGGTCCGCCAGCGGTAAACGCAGAGGCAAACCACGGTGTTGCGCCGCACGACGCAGCGGGGCCGCACTGGCCTGGCCATCGCCCACCAGGCTCGAACCATCGGTGTTGTCGTTCAACCACCAACCGAGAATCGATGGCCGATTGGCACCCCACATCGCCAGCCCGGCACGACGCAATGCCTGTTCGGTGGTACTCGGATCGAAATCGATCTTCAGGACTTCCGGCGGTCCGGCGTCATAGCCAAACTGAGTGATGATTTGTTGCGGCTCTTTGCGGACCGCCGCCAAACCCGGGCTTTGCGCTGCCTTGGGGTCGCCCGTCAGACGCAGGACCAGCGTATCGAGGGCGCGCTGGGTCGCCTGGTCGCGTTCTTCCGGCGACTGGCCACTGACCGGTTCGCGAACTTGATAAAGGCCTTTGACGGTTTCGGCATGACTGACCAGGCTGACCAATGACAAACAGCCCACAAACAAGAATTTACAAAAACGCATGGAAGATTCCTGACGACAAGAGCGGCTGGAACAGATCGCATGAGACGATCGAGCAAGGCTGTGACCATCGCCCGGCGCAAAACATTCACACGTCCTGGGTAAGTTTTCGCACTGTCATAACGATAGACGGTTAATGGCGATACCTTGCGCAGGTCAGCAGGATGCCATCAACGTAAAAGAATTTCGGTTTTTTTAGGCGGATATGCCCCTGCCGTCGGCCTGAGGATGGCCGCTGCCCTCCAAGCCTGATAAAATCGCGCGCCTTCGCAGACCGGCAACAGCCGGGCACCCTCGAAATTCGCGTGAGGCAATCGCCTTCGTCGATTTCGGCGGCCCCGCTGGACTCGGTCGTTACCCCTGAATCCCCCCTAAAGGCCTGGATCATGAGCAAGCAACCCTCCCTGAGCTACAAGGACGCCGGTGTAGACATCGACGCCGGTGAAGCATTGGTCGAACGCATCAAGAGCGTCGCCAAGCGCACTGCGCGCCCGGAAGTCATGGGCGGCCTGGGCGGTTTCGGCGCCCTCTGCGAAATCCCGGCCGGCTACAAGCAGCCTGTGCTGGTTTCCGGTACTGACGGCGTCGGCACCAAGCTGCGCCTGGCACTGAACCTGAACAAGCACGACAGCATCGGCATCGACCTGGTTGCCATGTGCGTCAACGACCTGGTGGTCTGCGGCGCCGAGCCGCTGTTCTTCCTCGACTACTACGCTACCGGCAAACTGAACGTCGAAACCGCGACCCAGGTCGTGACCGGCATCGGCGCTGGCTGCGAGCTGTCCGGCTGCTCCCTGGTCGGCGGCGAAACCGCTGAAATGCCTGGCATGTACGAAGGCGAAGACTACGACCTGGCCGGTTTCTGCGTCGGCGTGGTGGAAAAGTCCGAAATCATCGACGGTTCCAAAGTCGCTGCCGGCGATGCCCTGCTCGCCCTGCCGTCCTCCGGCCCGCACTCCAACGGTTACTCGCTGATCCGCAAAATCATCGAAGTGTCCGGTGCCGACATCGAAAACACCCAGCTCGACGGCAAGCCGCTGACCGACCTGCTGATGGCCCCGACCCGTATCTACGTGAAGCCGCTGCTCAAGCTGATCAAGGAAACCGGCGCCGTCAAAGCCATGGCCCACATCACCGGTGGTGGCCTGCTGGACAACATCCCGCGCGTTCTGCCAAAAGGCGCACAAGCCGTGGTTGACGTGGCGAGCTGGACCCGCCCGGCGGTGTTCGACTGGCTGCAAGAGAAAGGCAACGTCGACGAAAACGAAATGCACCGCGTGCTGAACTGCGGCGTGGGCATGGTCATCTGCGTGGCTCAAGAGCACGTTGAAACCGCCCTGAACGTCCTGCGTGAAGCCGGCGAGCAACCTTGGGTCATCGGCCAGATCTCCACCGCTGCCGAAGGCGCGGCTCAGGTTGAATTGAAGAACCTCAAGGCTCATTGATGCACCAGACCTGTGATGTGGTGGTGCTGTTGTCCGGCACCGGCAGTAACTTGCAGGCCTTGATCGACAGCACGCGGACCGGCGACAGCCCGGTCCGCGTCGCTGCGGTGATTTCCAACCGCGCCGACGCCTACGGCCTGCAACGCGCCAGGGACGCGGGTATCGACACCCGCTCCCTGGATCACAAGGCTTTCGACGGCCGCGAAGCCTTCGATGCCGCGCTGATCGAACTGATCGACGAATTCAATCCCAAACTCGTGGTGCTGGCCGGTTTCATGCGCATTCTCAGCGCTGATTTCGTACGCCATTATCAGGGTCGCCTGCTCAACATCCATCCCTCGCTGCTACCCAAATACAAAGGGTTACACACTCATCAGCGCGCGCTGGAAGCCGGCGACACTGAACACGGCTGCTCCGTGCACTTCGTCACCGAGGAACTCGATGGCGGACCACTGGTCGTACAGGCAGTAATACCGGTAGAGTTGCACGACTCGCCGCAGAGTCTGGCGCAGCGAGTCCATGTACAGGAACACCTGATCTACCCGATGGCCGTGCGCTGGTTTGCCGAAGGCCGGCTATCACTCGGCGATCAGGGTGCTTTACTGGATGGACAGTTACTCGCGGCCAGCGGCCACTTGATTCGAATCTAGGAGATTTTATGCGTCGTGCCCTGCTCTTCGCTTGCGCTCTGCTTGCCTTGCCCTTCGCGCAGGCCGCAGACCTTCAACCCTTCTCCGCCAGCTACACCGCTGACTGGAAGCAGTTGCCCATGAGCGGCACCGCCGAACGCAGCCTGACCAAGGAAGCCAACGGCGTCTGGAAGCTCAGCTTCAAGGCTTCGATGATGATCGCCAGCCTGTCCGAAGAAAGCACCCTGACCGTCGACAAGGACACCTTGCTGCCACAGTCCTACCACTTCGAACGTGGTGGCCTGGGCAAAGCCAAGAAAGCCGACCTGGACTTCGACTGGGCCGCGAAAAAAGTGACCGGCACCGATCGTGGCGACGCGGTCAACATTCCGCTGAACCGCGGCATGGTCGACAAATCCACCTATCAACTGGCGCTGCAGCATGACGTGGCCGCCGGAAAAAAGAGCATGAGCTATCAGGTTGTCGATGATGGCGAAGTCGATACCTATGATTTCCGCGTGCTGGGCTCGGAAAAAGTCGACACCAAGGCTGGCCAGATCGATGCAATCAAGGTCGAGCGCGTGCGCGACCCGACACAAAGCAAGCGCATCACCGTGCTGTGGTTCGCCAAGGATTGGGACTACTTGCTGGTCCGCCTGCAACAGGTCGAAACCGACGGCAAGGAGTACAACATCATGCTCCTGGACGGCAAGGTCAACGGCAAGGCGGTCAAAGGTAACTGATCCGTCTCGATACGAAGAAGCCCCGCAATCGCGGGGCTTTTTCATGCCGGACAAAAAACCGGAACACTCACCCGCAGGCATGCTCTATACCTTCAAGGTCTTTTTTGATCGAATGAGTTTTCCTGTCGCCTGCGAGGTTTCCCATGACTGTCACCGTCAACACCGTTTCCGCTGAAGGTTTTCGTCACAGCGTCCAGATCGATGACCACGAACTCTTTGCCGATGTGCCTGTAGCTTCGGGTGGCGAGGGATCGGCGCCGGAGCCGCACGATTACTTCGACGCCGCCCTCGGTGCCTGCAAGGCCCTGACACTGAAAATGTACGCGAAGAAAAAAGACATCCCGCTCACTGGTGTCGGCGTCGAGGTCAAGCGCGACAATAGCCAGGAGCAGAAAGGCAAATACGCCCTCCACGTCAAACTGACCCTCAAGGGTGTGCTGACCGATGCCCAGCGTGACGAACTGCACCGCGTGGCCGATCGTTGCCCGATCCACAAGCTGATGACCACGTCTGAAGTCAGCATCGAAACCCACCTCTCCGAAGGCGCGTTCAGCCAATAGCGGCAAGCTCTGCGCAAGCGGGTTATGCTCGACCGCATCACCCGCTCAGCCTGGAATGCACCATGAACACTCCGCTCGTGATCCGCCCCCGCGCCGAAGATGTCGAAGGCCAGCCGATTCTTCGCCCGTTGCCGTCAGCCAAATGCCGCAGCGTCGGGCCGTTCGTGTTTTTCGACCACATGCTAGAAACCGAATATCCGGCGGGCAAAGGCATGAACATCCGCCAGCACCCGCATATCGGCCTGTCGACCCTCACCTACCTGTTTGAAGGCCAGATCCAGCACAAGGACAGCCTCGGCTCGGATCAGGTGGTCAATGCCGGCGACGTGAGCTGGATGACTGCCGGCAGCGCCATCGCCCACGTTGAGCGCACGCCGCAGCCGCTGTGGGAGCAAAGTTTCAAGATGCACGGTTTGCAGATCTGGCTGGCTTCACCCAAGGATCATGAACAGGGGCCGGGGCATTACAGCCATCACCCGGCAGCGACGCTCCCGGTCAGCGATAACCTCGGGGTGAAGATCCGCATGATTGCCGGGTCAGGCTTTTGTCTGGAATCGCCAGTGCCGGTGCTGTCTCCTACGCTGTACGCGGAACTGAACCTGCAAACGGCCACGACGCTGCTGATCCCCACCGAGCATGAAGAGCGCGCGCTGTATGTGTTGAGCGGAGAAGCGCAACTGGATGGCGAGTTGATAGAGCCGCATTCGCTGGTGGTTTTGCCTGCCGGGGAGGAAATGACTTTATTTGCTGACAGCGACACGCATGCGGTGCTGTTTGGTGGCGCGCCACTGGATGGGCCACGACGGATCAACTGGAATTTTGTGGCGAGCGATCCGGCGGCGATTGATGAGGCGCGGCGCAAGTGGGCGGCCGGGGATTGGCCGACGGTGCCGGGGGAAGTTGAGAGGATCGAGTTGCCTTAAATAGTTCAGTGCCAGTTAGACCGCCATCGCGAGCAGGCTCGCTCCCACAGGTGAATGCATTCCAATATGGGAGCGAGCCTGCTCGCGAAGAGGCCAGCACTGACACCGGCCAAGTCATACTTAGCCCTTGAACACTTCATCCAGCAAGTTATGCATCGAAGTGAACGCCCGGGCAGCGACCTTGGCGTCGTACATCATCATCCCCGGCACATTCGCGTGCGGATCGGTGAACGAGTGGAACGCGCCGCCGTAGCTCAGCAGCTGCCAATCCACGCCCGCTGCGTTCATTTCATCTTCGAAGGCCGGCAGTTGCTCTTTCGGCACCAATGGATCTGAGGCGCCGTGCAGCACCAGGACCTTACCCTTGATGTTTTTCGCATCGTTGACGTTGGGCGTATCGAGGGTGCCGTGGAACGACACCGCCGCCTTCACCGGCGCACCGGTACGGGCAAATTCGAGAGCGCAGCAACCGCCAAAGCAGAAACCGAAGGTCGCCAGCTTCGAGGTATCAACCGCCACTTCGCCTTGACCCTGCAGCTGTTCGAATGCCACTTGCATGCGCTTGCGCAGCAATGCACGGTCATTCTTCAACGGCATCATCGCCGCACCCGCCTCGTCATTGTTCGTCGGACGAACCGATTGACCGTAGAGGTCCGCGATCAGCACCACGTAACCCTTGGCCGCCACTGACTTGGCGATCTCCTCCGCTCCGGCGCTGACGCCCATCCAGTTCGGCGCCATCAACAGACCCGGACGCGGGCCTTTGTGGTCGGCATCGAAGGCCAGACGGCTTTCATAGGATTGACCATCAATCTGATAGGCCACGGAACGTACAGTGATTTGGCTCATTTCTGACTCCTGATAATTGAACACCAGAATGAAAAAAACCCGCCGAAGCGGGTTTTCTTGCAACGCAGTTAAGCCGATAGCTCAACCAATAGCTTGTTCAAACGACGCACATACGCCGCCGGGTCTTTCAAGCTGTCGCCGGCCGCCAGGGCCGCCTGATCAAAGAGGATGTGCGACAGGTCGCCGAAGCGCTCGTCGCTCTGCTCGTTGTCGAGTTTCTCGATCAGCGGGTGAGCCGGGTTGAACTCGAAGATCGGCTTCGAATCCGGAACCTTCTGACCGCTGGCTTCGAGGATCTGACGCATCTGCAGGCCCAGGTCCTGCTCACCGATGGCCAGGATCGCCGGGGAATCGGTCAGACGGTGGGAAACCCGCACTTCGGCGACAGATTCGCCCAGCGCAGTTTTCAGACGCTCAACCAGACCTTCTTTGGCCTTGGCGACTTCTTCCGCAGCTTTCTTGTCTTCTTCCGAGTCCAGGTTGCCCAGGTCCAGGTCACCGCGCGCTACGTCGACAAAGCTCTTGCCGTCGAAGTCGTTGAGGTAGCTCATCAGCCACTCGTCGATACGGTCGGTCAGCAGCAGCACTTCGATGCCTTTCTTGCGGAAGACTTCCAGGTGCGGGCTGTTTTTGACTTGTGCGTAGGTTTCGCCGGTCAGGTAGTAAATCTTGTCCTGACCTTCCTTGGCGCGTGCCAGGTATTCGGCCAGGCCAACAACCTGCTCGCCTTCGTCGCCGTTGGTCGATGCGAAACGCAGCAGACCGGCGATTTTTTCCTTGTTGGCGAAATCTTCTGCCGGGCCTTCCTTCATGACCTGACCGAAGTTTTTCCAGAAACCTTTGTATTGCTCAGGCTCGTTCTTCGCCAGTTTTTCCAGCATGTCGAGCACGCGCTTGGTCAGCGCCGACTTCATGGAGTCGATGATCGGGTCTTTCTGCAGGATTTCCCGCGACACGTTCAGCGACAGGTCGCTGGAGTCGACCACGCCTTTGATGAAGCGCAGGTACAGCGGCAGGAACGACTCGGCCTGGTCCATGACGAATACGCGCTGAACGTACAGCTTCAGGCCTTTCGGCGCTTCACGCTGGTACAGATCGAACGGAGCACGGCTCGGCACGTACAGCAACGAGCTGTATTCCAGCTTGCCTTCGACCTTGTTGTGGCTCCAGCTCAGCGGGTTTTCGAAATCATGAGCGATGTGCTTGTAGAACTCCTGGTATTCCTCGTCCTTGATGTCGGTACGCGGACGGGTCCACAGGGCACTGGCGCGGTTGACCGTTTCCCACTCAACGGCCGGTTGCTCTTCGCCTTCGGCGGCTGCCACTTCTTTCGGCAACTCGATCGGCAAGGCGATGTGATCGGAGTACTTCTTGATGATGTTGCGCAGACGCCAGCCATCGGCGAACTCGTCTTCAGCGGATTTCAGGTGCAGGACGATGCGAGTGCCGCGCTCGGCTTTCTCGATTGTTGCAACTTCGAAATCGCCTTCACCCTTGGACGACCAATGCACGCCTTCGCTGGCAGCGCTGCCGGCACGACGGCTGTACACGTCGACTTTGTCGGCGACGATGAATGCGGAGTAGAAACCGACACCGAACTGGCCGATCAGGTGCGAGTCTTTCTTCTGGTCGCCGGTCAGGTGCTTCATGAAATCGGCGGTGCCGGATTTGGCGATGGTGCCCAGGTGCGTAATCGCATCCTCGCGGCTCATGCCGATACCGTTGTCTTCGAGGGTGACGGTTTTAGCGTCCTTGTCGAAGCTCACACGGATTTTCAGCTCGGCGCCACCTTCCAGCAATTCTGGTTTGGAAAGCGCTTCGAAACGTAATTTGTCTACAGCGTCAGAGGCGTTCGAGATCAATTCGCGAAGAAAAATTTCCTTGTTGGAATACAGCGAATGGATCATGAGGTGCAGCAGTTGCTTTACCTCGGTCTGGAAGCCCAGGGTTTCCTTTTGAGTTTCCACACTCATGGTCATCAAACTCCAATCAGATGGCATTGGCCGCGACCTTGAGCGGTCGGCGGCGGGTTGTCATCAGAGTTGGGGGCTGAGTTCAGGATTTCAAGGGCTCCTCGAGTTTGAAATGCGCCCGGGCCGTGGCAATCGGCTCGCCTTCGGTGCTTTGCCAGGCGGTAATCGCCACGTTAGCCACGCGCCGCCCCTGACGGCAAACCTGGCAGCGGGCCCAGGTATCGCGGAACTGGCCGGCACGCAGGTAATCCAGGGAGAAGTCGATAATCTTCGGCACGCCCGGCGAACCGGTAGCAATCAGCAGATGCAACGCAGCGGACAGCTCCATGAAGCCGGCAATCACGCCACCATGGATAGCGGGCAATAAAGGGTTACCAATGTTGTCCTTGTTGGCCGGCAGACGAAACAGCAACTCATCCCCCACTCGCGAGCATTCGACGCCGATCAGCGTGGCGTAGGGAATCAATTGCAGCAGCGCGCTGTAGTCGCCCTTCTCATGGGCCGCTTGCAACTGTTCTTGAAAACCGGTCATTTGGTACCTCCGGCGATGGCGCCACCAAAGCCCTTGGTGCCCTTGATGTTTTTGCCCATGCGCATGAAGGTCCCTACGACATGGGCGATCGGCTGCTCGGGATCGTCCTGGTAGGCAAAACCGCGGGCGAAGATCACGTCGGTGGTCACCCGGTAACACTGGGCGAAGCCGTAGACATTTTTATGGGGTTCAGCGGCGTGCATGTAGTCGATGCGCAGATCGAGGGTCGGGCACACCTCGAATTCCGGCAGCACGCAGAGGGTGGACATGCCGCAAGCGGTATCCATCAGCGACGTCAATGCGCCACCATGAATGACGCCTGTCTGCGGGTTGCCGACGATCTGCGGGCTATATGGAAGCACCACGGTGAGCCCTTCACTGCTGGCGCTGTGCACGCTCAAACCAAGGACCTGACAATGTCGCAATGCCGACAGAAATCGCGTCGCACGCTCAAAAATGGGGTTTTCGGCCATTTGATAAAAACTCTTGTTTAATACTCGTACAGTGAAGTAGCGGTCCGGGTAAAAGTTCCGCCTTAGAACAAACTTATATATCTGAGCAATTTGAGGAACTTAACCCTGACGCCTGGGCTCTTAAGGCCAGATAGATATTTTCCATAAGGAGAAACACCCCATGCGTAAGACTTTAGCTATTGCCTTGATGTTGACCGCTTCCCTCGGTCTCGCTGCCTGCGATAAAAAATCCGAGGACAAAGCTCAAGATGCTGCCAAACATGCTGAGCAAGCTCAGCAAGACATGAGCAAAGCTCAGGATAAAGTGAACGACGCTGCGAAAGAAAACGCCGAAGCCGCCAAAGATCAGGCTGAATCGAACGCAGAAGCCGCTAAAGAAGCTGCTCCGGAAGCACCTAAGAACTAATTCGGTTTTTAGCGTGATAAAAGAAAACCCGCCAAGTGCGGGTTTTCTTTTGTCTGGAGGTTGTGTCGCAGTGCCAGCGTTAGAGCAAAATCGTTCGAAAAGTCGGACTAATCATCAGCAACAACGAACAGACTAACCCCACCAGCCAAACCAGGCTGCGCTGCCAGGTCAGGTCCTTCCAGTAACATACCAAATAGATAACTCGCGAGATCACGAAGATGATCGCCAGCAAGTCGATGAGCCATCCCGCTGTCTGTGTGGTATGCGCCATCAACACACCCACTGCAAACAATATGAACGCTTCGAAACTATTCTGATGTGCCGCCACCGCTCGGGCACCCAAGCCTGTGAGTTGCGCCTGCTGTTGGCGCGGCGAGTGATTGTTGTAACCGCCCTGCTCTTTCATGGCCTTGCTCACGGGCATACGCGCCACGTAAATCAGCAAGGCACTGATCAACACACACCAGAATGGAATACTCATCAAGCAGCCTCTTTATTCAGCTCGGGCAATGGCGCCTCAGTAGGTGTATAGACCATCACGTCGAGGACGTCGGAGTGAAACTCGCGGCGATACAGCACGAACACCACACCCGCGCTCATCAACATGAACAACCAGGGACTGACGAACCAGGCCAGCATGGTCATGCCGAAGTAGTAAGAGCGCAGGCCGAAGTTGAACTGGTTGGCGGCCATGGAAATGACCCGCGCCGCTCGGGCGGCAAAGGCCTTGCGTTCCTGCTCGGACACATGCCGTTCACCGACCATCGGTGCCGAACCCACCAGAATGGCGGCGAAGTTGTACTGGCGCATGCACCAACTGAAAGTAAAGAAGGCGTAGACGAACACCAAGGCCAGGCACAACAACTTGATCTCCGACATGCCCTGGGAAGCCTGTTGCACCATCGGAATATCCGCCAACAGCGACACCGCCCGCTCCGATGCGCCGAGTACCGTGAGAATACCGGCCAGGATAATCAGCGTACTGGAGGCGAAGAACGAAGCGTTGCGTTCCAGGTTGCCGATCACGCTGGCGTCGGCGATGCGGTTGTCACGCAGCAACATCCGGCGCATCCAGTCTTCGCGGTAAAGGTGCAGAACGCTGGCGAGGCACGCGGTGTCGCGACCCTTCCAGGTGGCATAGCGGGTGTAACCGCCCCAACAGACTACGAACCAGACGGCGGCAAGAATGTGGATCAGGTTGGCTTGGATGAACGACATGCAATTCCCTGTGAGATGTTGGCATAGGTGACCCCTGTAGGAGCATGGCTTGCCCGCGATAGCGGTGCGTCAGTCAACAAAGGTGTCGAATGTTATACCGCCATCGCGGGCAAGCCTTGCTCCTACAGGTAAGGCTTCGACGTTAGCTCAACGAAAAAGACACCGCATCTCCAGATAAAAAAATGCCCCGTATCGATTGATACGGGGCATTTCTGTTTCTGCTCCTGACCCGCTTGTGGCGGGTCGTGAAGCGACTTAAGCCAAGGCTTCTTCGCGCTTGCCCAGCAGGCGGTCGCAAACCACCGCAACTACCAGGGTCATCACCGACGGCACCAGCCATGCCAGACCTTGCTCGCTCAGCGGCAGGTGAGCCAGTTGCGCCGGCATCCACTCCGCCAGACCAGCACCCTTGAGTGCGTCGATCAGACCGAAGATGAATGACACCAGCATCACCGGGCCGAGGATACGACCCTGCTCATGCCAGAAGTCCTTGCAGAAGCTCAACGCCACCAGAACGATGCACGGCGGGTAGATCGCAGTCAGTACCGGGATCGAGAACGCAATCAGCTTGGTCAGGCCCAGGTTGGACACCAGCAGCGAGAAAGCAGCAAGAATGATCACCAGCGTCTTGTAGGACAGCGGCAGCACACGGCTGAAGTATTCGGCGCATGCGCAGGTCAGGCCGACCGCCGTCACCAGGCACGCCAAGGAGATCAGCACCGCGAGGAAGCCGCTACCCAACGAACCGAAGGTGTGTTGTACGTAAGCGTGCAGCACCGCCGCACCGTTGGTCGCGCCGGCAGCCACTTCATGGCTGCCCGAACCGAGACGGAACAGGCTGACGTAAACCAGTGCCAGGCCCACACCGGCAATCAGCCCGGCGATGATTGCATAACGAGTGATCAGTGCTGGCGACTCGACGCCGCGGGAACGGATGGCGTTAACAATCACGATGCCGAACACCAGTGCGCCGAGGGTATCCATGGTCAGGTAACCATTGATGAAGCCCTGGGAGAACGGTGCCGCCACGTATTCAGGCGTCGCATGGCCAATGTCACCCGCCGGCAAGGCGAATGCCGCAATGCCCAGTACGGCGAGCGCGATGATCTTCAGCGGTGCGAGGAAACGTCCTACGGTATCCAGCAGGCGGCCCGGATACAGCGAGATGAAGAACACCAGCAGGAAGTAAACCGAGCTGTAGAGGAACAGCGCCAATGGGCTCTCGCCGGTCAGAGGCGCCAGGCCCACTTCGAAGGACACGGTCGCCGTACGCGGCGTGGCGAACAGCGGGCCAACAGCGAGGTAGCAAGCGGCTGCCAACACGCCACCGGCCACTTTACCGATCGGGCTGCTCAGCGCGTCCATGGCGCCACCGACCTTGGCCAGCGCCACAACGGTGATCACCGGCAAGCCAACCGCCGTGACCAGAAAGCCCAGCGCCGCCATCCAGACATGAGGCCCGGACTGCAAACCGACGATAGGCGGGAAGATGATGTTGCCAGCCCCGACGAACAGGGCAAACGTCATAAAACCAAGTGCCAGGATGTCCTGGCCTTTCAACACTTTCATTAAGGAAATACCACACTACTGAATCGGAATTTAGAGAGGGATTTCCCTATGGGTGAGGGAAATGCTGTCGGTCCGTATAAGACCAACCCTTTTAGCGCGTTGCTGCCTTGTGGGCGCGGACGCAAAAATGGCGAGTAGCCTAACGAATCTGGGCGGGAAACGCACTGTTTGAGGGCGAACTATCCGATCTACGACATTCTTGTGTCGCGTTTACATATCTAAATTTCATAAAGATCAAAAGATCGCAGCCTGCGGCAGCTCCTACAGAAGATCGCATTCCCATGTAGGAGCTGCCGCAGGCTGCGATCTTTTGACCTTCAAAAACAACAAAGGCCACCCGAAGGTGGCCTTTGTTTGGTGAAGCGTCAGTTAAGCGCGAGGCTTACTTGACAGCCCAACCAGTCAGCTCAGCCAGGGCTTTGCCGATGTCTGCCAGCGAACGCACGGTTTTAACGCCTGCGTCTTGCAGAGCAGCGAATTTCTCGTCTGCAGTGCCTTTGCCGCCAGAGATGATTGCGCCAGCATGGCCCATGCGCTTGCCCGGAGGAGCAGTCACACCAGCGATGTAGGAAACAACCGGCTTGGTCACGTGTGCCTTGATGTAGGCAGCCGCTTCTTCTTCAGCCGAACCGCCGATCTCACCGATCATTACGATCGCTTCGGTCTTCGGGTCTTCCTGGAACAGCTTCAGGATGTCGATGAAGTTCGAACCCGGGATCGGGTCACCACCGATGCCGACGCAAGTCGACTGACCGAAACCGGCGTCAGTAGTCTGCTTAACAGCTTCGTAGGTCAGGGTGCCGGAACGGGAAACGATACCGACCTTGCCTGGCAAGTGAATGTGACCTGGCATGATGCCGATCTTGCATTCGCCTGGGGTGATCACGCCTGGGCAGTTAGGGCCGATCAGGACTACGCCCAGTTCGTCGCACTTAACTTTAGCGTCCAGCATGTCCAGGGTAGGAATGCCTTCGGTGATGCAGACGATCAGCTTGATGCCGCCGAAAGCAGCTTCCAGGATCGAATCTTTGCAGAAAGGAGCCGGAACGTAGATCACGCTGGCGGTAGCGCCAGTGGCTTCTACTGCGTCTTTAACGGTGTTGAACACTGGCAGACCCAGGTGCTCGGTGCCGCCTTTGCCTGGAGTTACACCACCAACCATCTTGGTGCCGTACTCGATGGCTTGCTGGGTGTGGAAACTACCTTGCGAACCGGTAATACCCTGGCAGATAACTTTGGTGTCTTTATTGATCAGGACGCTCATTATTTGCCCTCCGCAGCTTTGACAACTTGTTGAGCAGCGTCGGTCAGGCTGGTAGCAGCGATGATGTTCAAACCGCTTTCTGCCAGTACTTTAGCGCCCAGCTCAGCGTTGTTGCCTTCAAGGCGAACAACAACCGGGATTTTCACGCCGACTTCTTTCACAGCGCCGATGATGCCTTCGGCAATCATGTCGCAACGAACGATGCCGCCGAAGATGTTAACCAGTACTGCAGCGACGTTGGTGTCGGACAGAATGATCTTGAACGCTTCGGTAACGCGTTCTTTGGTGGCACCGCCGCCCACGTCGAGGAAGTTGGCTGGTTTGCCGCCATGCAGGTTGACGATGTCCATGGTACCCATGGCCAGGCCAGCACCGTTGACCATGCAACCGATGTTGCCTTCCAGTGCTACGTAGTTCAGTTCGAACTTGGCAGCGTGCGCTTCGCGCGGATCGTCTTGCGACGGATCGTGGAAAGTCTTCAGCTTAGGCTGACGGTACATGGCGTTGGCGTCGATGTTGATCTTGGCATCGAGGCAGTGCAGATCGCCGTCAGCCTTGATCACCAGCGGGTTCACTTCCAGCAGGGCCAGGTCGTGATCCTTGAACAGTTTGGCCAGACCTACGAAGATCTTGGCGAACTGGGCAACTTGCTTGCCTTCCAGACCCAACTGGAATGCCAGCTCGCGACCCTGGAATGGCTGAGCGCCAACCAGTGGATCGATAGTGGCTTTCAGAATTTTTTCTGGAGTGTCGTGAGCGATTTTCTCGATGTCCACGCCACCTTCGGTGGAAGCCATGAACACGATACGACGGCTCGAACGGTCAACGACAGCGCCCAGGTACAGCTCTTTAGCGATATCAGTGCACGATTCAACCAGGATCTTGGTGACTGGCTGACCATTGGCGTCAGTCTGGTAAGTCACCAGACGCTTGCCCAGCCACTGCTGTGCGAAGGCTTTGGCGTCTTCTTTGCTGCGAACCAGCTTAACGCCGCCCGCTTTACCGCGACCACCGGCGTGGACCTGGGCTTTGACAACCCACTCGCTGCCGCCGATTTTGTCGCAAGCTTCTGCTGCTGCTTCCGGGGTGTCTACCGCGTAACCGGTGGATACTGGCAGGCCGTACTCAGCGAACAGCTGCTTACCCTGATACTCGTGAAGATTCATGCTTATTACCGTCTTCGTTAGGTACTGCGCATTCGGTGCTGCACTTGTTCAAGTGCCGCACCACCTGTGACTGCTGCTTGCGTAGCTGAGCTACGCAAGACTGCGTCCAGCGGACATTCCGCGGTGAGTCTTGCATGCAAGGCTCACGACGGGCCGTACCGCCGTGGTTTCTTATTGTCTTAACGCTTCTTGCGGTTGGCGATGTGGATGGCGCCGCCATTCACTGCCAGAGCAGCTTCGTGCAAGGCTTCAGACAGGGTCGGATGGGAGAAAACCATCATGCCCAGGTCTTCAGCGCTGGTGCCGAATTCCATACCGATCGCGCCCTGCTGAACCAGTTCGGCAGCGCTTGGACCAATCACGTGGACGCCCAATACGCGGTCTGTCTTGGCATCAGCGATGACCTTGACGAAACCACCGGTATCGTTGGCAGCCATGGCACGGCCGGAGGCTGCGAACGGGAAGGTGCCGACGTTAACTTCAACGCCTTCAGCTTTCAAGGCCTGCTCGGTTTTACCGACCCACGCGATTTCCGGGTGAGTATAAATAACCGATGGGATCAAATCATAGTTCATCTGGGCCTTGTGGCCCTTGATGCGCTCGACAACCATGATGCCTTCTTCCGACGCTTTGTGCGCCAGCATCATGCCGCGAACCACGTCACCGATGGCGTAGACGCCCGGTACGGTGGTGGCGCAGTGATCATCAACGTGCACGAAACCGCGCTCGTCCAGGGTCACGCCGCAGTCGGCAGCCAGCAGATCAGTGGTCACCGGACGGCGACCAACGGCTACGATCAGCTTGTCGAAAGTGATGTTCTGTTCGCCGTTGGCATCGGTGTAGTTCACAACGACTTCGTCGCCGTTCACTTTGGAGCCGGTCACGCGAGCGCCCAGCTTGATGTCCAGACCCTGTTTGGTCAGGGTTTTCAGCGCTTCCTTGGAAACAGCGGCGTCGGCTGCCATCAGGAAAGTGTCCAGGGCTTCCAGGACAGTCACTTCTGCACCCAGACGCGACCATACCGAACCCAGTTCCAGACCGATGACGCCAGCGCCGATCACGCCCAGACGCTTAGGTACGGTCTGGAATTCCAGGGCGCCAGTCGAATCGACGATCACATTCTGGTCAACCGGAGCTGGCGGAATGTCGATCGGACGCGAACCTGGAGCCAGGATTACGTTTTCGGCCTGGATGATTTCTACCGAGCCGTCTGGCTTGGTGACTTCAACTTGCTTGCCGGCCAGCAGCTTGCCGTGACCTTCAATGGAAGTCACACCGTTGGCTTTGAACAGGGTCGCAACGCCAGAGGTCAGGCCTTTGACGATGGTGGCCTTGCGGCCGACCATTGCTGGCACGTCCATGGTCACGCCAGCGTGGTTGATACCGTGGATCGCGAAGCCTTCTTTGGCTTCCTTGTACTTCCAGGAGCTGTCCAGCAGCGCCTTGGATGGAATGCAGCCGACGTTCAGGCAAGTACCGCCCAGAGCCAGTTTGCCTTCCTTGTCGGTGTACTTCTCGATGCAGGCAGTGCTGAGGCCCAGTTGGGCAGCCTTGATGGCAGCCACATAGCCGCCAGGGCCAGCGCCGATCACTACTACGTCAAATTTCTGCGACATTCAAAAAATCCTCTTTAGCGAAAAGCTTCAAGCCGCAAGCTGCAAGCCAAACTGCGGGTTTTCCGTCAGCTCGAGCTTGCAGCCCGTGGCTGCTTCTATCAGATATCCAGCAACAGACGAGCCGGATCTTCCAGCAGGTTCTTGATGGTCACCAGGAAGGTCACAGCTTCTTTGCCATCGATCAGACGGTGATCGTAGGACAGTGCCAGGTACATCATCGGACGGATAACGACCTGACCGTTGATGGCCATAGGACGCTGGATGATGTTGTGCATGCCCAGGATGGCGGCTTGTGGCGGGTTGACGATCGGGGTCGACATCATCGAACCGAAAGTACCACCGTTGGTGATGGTGAAAGTACCACCGGTCATTTCGTCCATCGACAGTTTGCCGTCGCGGGCTTTCTTGCCGAAGGTGGCGATGCCGCCTTCGATTTCAGCCAGGCTCATCAGTTCGGCGTTACGCAGGACCGGTACAACCAGGCCGCGATCGCTGGAAACTGCAACACCGACGTCAGCGTAGCCGTGGTAAACGATGTCAGCACCGTCGATCGAAGCGTTGACGGCCGGGAAGCGTTTCAGCGCTTCGGTGGCAGCCTTCACGAAGAACGACATGAAGCCCAGGCGCACGCCGTTGTGGGACTTCTCGAACAGGTCCTTGTACTTCGAACGCAGGGCCATGACTTCGGTCATGTCGACTTCGTTGAAAGTGGTCAGCATCGCCATGTTCGACTGAGCTTCAACCAGACGCTTGGCCACGGTGGCACGAACGCGGGTCATCGGTACGCGCTTCTCGATGCGGTCGCCAGCGGCGAACACAGGAGCGGCAGCCGAAGGAGCAGCAGCCTTGGCAGGCGCGGCAGCCGGAGCGGCTTTCTTGGCAGCAACGGCTGCAACCACGTCTTCCTTGGTCACACGACCGCCTTTGCCGGTGCCGGCAACGGAAGCGATGTTGATGCCGTTTTCTTCAGCCAGCTTGCGAGCAGCCGGTGCAGCAACAGGATCGTCTTCGCCTTCGGCGGCAGCTGGAGCAGCGGCGGCAGCCGGAGCAGCAGCGGCTGGAGCGGCGGCGCCACTGCCTTCGCCGATGGAGCCCAGTACTTCGTCGGACAGAACGGTGTCGCCTTCGTTCTTGATGATCGCGCCCAGCACGCCGTCGGCGGTGGCCAGAACTTCCAGCACGACTTTGTCAGTTTCAATGTCGACGATCAGTTCGTCACGCTTGACGGCGTCGCCCGGTTTTTTGTGCCAGGTGGCAACGGTGCCATCGGCAACCGATTCCGGGAAAGTGGGGGCTTTGATTTCGATAGCCATTATCTGTGGGTCCTTAAATTCGGTTTCAGGTGCGCGAAGGCGTTAAACAGTAAAGGCGTCTTGCAGCAGTTTTTCCTGCTGCTCAGCGTGCATCGATGCGTAACCGCATGCCGGTGCAGCAGAAGCCTCACGGCCCGCGTACTCAAGTACGAGAGACTTGTCGAGGTTGCTGATGCTGCGACGCATGTGGTGTTGGCTGCAGTACCAAGCACCCTGGTTCATCGGCTCTTCCTGACACCAAACGGCAGCTTTGACGTTGGTATAAGGAGCCAGGACTTCTTTCAAGTCGTCCTCAGGGAATGGGTACAGCTGCTCGATACGCACGATGGCGATATCGTCACGGCCTTCGGCACGGCGTTTTTCCAGCAGGTCGTAGTAGACCTTGCCGCTACACAGAACTACGCGCTCGACCTTTTTCGGGTCTTGGGCGTCGATTTCCGGGATAACGGTCTGGAACGAACCTTCGGCCAGATCTTCCAGGGTCGAGATGGCCAGTTTGTGACGCAGCAGCGACTTCGGAGTCAGAACGATCAACGGCTTGCGCAGTGGGCGAATTACCTGACGACGCAGCAGGTGGTAGATCTGAGCCGGCGTAGTCGGTACCGCGACCTGAATGTTGTGCTCGGCGCACAGCTGCAGGTAACGCTCCAGACGAGCCGAGGAGTGCTCCGGCCCCTGACCTTCATAACCGTGCGGCAGCAGCATGGTCAGACCGCACAGACGGCCCCACTTGTGCTCGCCGCTGGTGATGAACTGGTCGATAACCACCTGGGCACCGTTGGCGAAGTCGCCGAACTGGGCTTCCCAGATCACCAGCGCATCCGGCGTGGTGGTCGAGTAACCGTATTCGAACGCCAGCACCGCTTCTTCGGACAGGAACGAGTCGTACAGGTCGAAGCGTGGCTGACCGTCGTACAGGTTCTGCAACGGGATGTAGGTGCCCGCGTCTTTCTGGTTGTGCAGAACAGCATGACGGTGCGAGAACGTACCGCGGCCGATGTCCTGGCCAGTCATGCGGATCGGGTGACCTTCGAACGCCAGGGTCGCGTACGCCATGGTTTCGGCGTAACCCCAGTTGATCGGCAGGCCACCGGCCTGCATCTTCTGACGGTCTTCGTAGATTTTTGCAACCTGGCGCTGAACCACGAAGCCTTCCGGGATTTCCAGCAGCTTGGCGGACAGTTCCTGCAAGGTCTTGAGGTCGAAGCGAGTGTCGTGACGCGCGGTCCAGGCGTGGCCCAGATACGGACGCCAATCCACGAACAACTCTTTGTTCGGCTCTTTGACCAGGCTTTTCACTACGTGCAGACCGTTGTCCAGCGCGTTGCGGTATTCGTCGACTTTCGCCTGAACACGCTCTGCGTCCAGCACACCGCCCTGGGTCAGACGATCGGCATACAGCTCACGGGTGGTGCGCTGTTTGGTGATCTGCTGATACATGATCGGCTGGGTGCCGCTTGGTTCGTCGGCTTCGTTGTGGCCGCGACGACGGTAGCAGACCAGGTCGATCACCACGTCACGCTTGAACTGCATGCGGTAGTCGATGGCCAGCTGGGTCACGAACAATACGGCTTCCGGATCATCACCATTCACATGGAGGATCGGCGCCTGGATCATTTTCGCAACGTCGGTCGCGTACTCGGTGGAACGCGAGTCCAGCGGGTTGCTGATGGTGAAACCGACCTGGTTGTTGATCACGATGTGCACGGTACCGCCGGTCTTGAAACCGCGGGTCTGCGACATCTGGAAGGTTTCCATGACCACGCCCTGACCTGCGAAAGCAGCGTCACCGTGGATGGAGATCGGCAGAACCTTCTCACCGGTTGGATCGTTGCGACGATCCTGACGGGCGCGAACCGAACCCTCGACCACCGGGGAAACGATTTCCAGGTGGGACGGGTTGAACGCCATGGCCAGGTGAACTTCACCGCCGGTGGTCATCACGTTGGACGAGAAGCCCTGGTGGTACTTAACGTCACCGGAACCCAGCTCGACCTTCTTCTTGCCTTCGAACTCGTCGAACAGCTCGCGCGGGTTCTTGCCGAAGGTGTTGACCAGCACGTTCAGACGGCCACGGTGGGCCATGCCGATGACGATTTCCTTGGTGCCGTAGGAACCGGAACGCTGGATCAGCTCATCGAGCATCGGAATCAGGCTCTCGCCGCCTTCCAGACCAAAACGCTTGGTACCCGGGTATTTGGTGCCCAGGTATTTTTCCAGGCCTTCACCGGCGGTCACGCGCTCAAGCAAGTGGCTCTTGATGTCGGCGGAGTACGTCGGACGGCCGCGCACGCTTTCCAGACGCTGCTGGAACCACTGGCGCTGCTCGGAATCGGTGATGTGCGTAAATTCAGCGCCGATGGTGCGGCAATATGTCTGCTGCAACGCTTCGTGAATTTCGCGTAGGCTCGCTTCCTCTTTGCCGATGAACAGGTCGCCGGCACGGAAGGTCGTATCAAGATCGGCATTGGTCAAGCCGTAATGATTGATCGACAGGTCTGCAGGTGCAGGACGCTGCCACAGCCCCAGCGGGTCAAGCTGGGCTGCCTGGTGGCCACGCATACGGTAGGCTTGGATCAATCGCAGCACTTCAACTTGCTTCTTCTCGTGCTCACTGCTCACGCTGCCGGCGGAAACCGGTTGGGCGCGGCGCTGGTTCTTTGCCAGCAAGACGAAATGATCGCGAATTGTGGAGTGCGAAACATCGGTGGCAGAGTTGCCGTCAGCAGGCAACTTCTGGAAGTAGGTGCGCCACTCTTCTGGCACAGCGTTAGGGTCGTGCAGGTAGAGCTCGTAGAGCTCTTCCACATAGGCAGCGTTACTACCGGATAGGTAGGCACTGTTCCACATGCGCTGCATCACGCTTTCTTGCATGCTTGGTCACCCTCGGTTAGGGGAACACCACCGGTGTCGACACCGAGCAAACTTGCAGAAGTCCGAATGCAGCGACCAAAACAAGCCACTAGGATCACACTGATAGTCCGGGTACCAGCCCGGATGCCCCTGCTTGTCTCATTTCTTCAAAATAAGAGCCGCAGCCTTATAAGCTGCTGCTCAGGTTAAAACTACGGCGCCGGTTGAAGCCTGCGCCGTAGCATCCACGGGTACAGCGGTACTACATTTGCAGCAGCTGAATCACACGCCGCTCGAGAGCAGCATGTTACGGATGTGACCGATGGCCCTAGTCGGGTTCAGGCCTTTCGGACATACGTTGACGCAGTTCATGATGCTCCGGCAGCGGAATACGCTGAACGGGTCATCCAGCGCAGCCAGGCGCTCGGTAGTCTTGGTATCGCGGCTGTCTGCCAGGAAGCGGTACGCTTGCAGCAGGGCAGCTGGACCCAGGAACTTGTCCGGGTTCCACCAGAAGGACGGGCAAGAGGTCGAGCAGCAAGCGCACAGGATGCACTCGTACAGACCGTCGAGCTTTTCACGCTCTTCAGGGGACTGCAGACGCTCGATGGCCGGAGCCGGCGTGTCGTTCTGCAGGAATGGCTTAACCTTCTCGTATTGCTTGTAGAAGATGCTCATATCGACGACCAGGTCACGGATAACCGGCAAACCTGGCAGAGGACGAACGATCAACTTGTTACCTTTTACAACAGCAGACAGCGGCGTGACGCAGGCCAGGCCGTTCTTGCCGTTGATGTTCATGCCGTCGGAACCGCAAACGCCTTCACGGCAAGAGCGACGATAGGAGAAACCTTCGTCCTGCTCTTTGATCAGGGCCAGTACGTCCAGCACCATCAGGTCTTTACCACCGGTATCAACCTGGAATTCCTGCATGAACGGCGCGGCGTCCTGATCAGGGTTGTAACGATAAACGCTGACTTGCAACATGGCGGCCACCCTTAATAAGTCCGAATCTTAGGTTCAAAAGTCGGAACAGTCTTCGGCGAGAAGTTCACAGCACGCTTGGTCACGCGCTTGTCACCCGGGAAGTACAGGGTGTGGCACAGCCAGTTTTCGTCGTCGCGGTCTTCGAAGTCTTCACGGGCATGAGCACCGCGGGACTCTTTACGTACTTCGGCAGCGATGGCGGTAGCTTCAGCCACTTCCAGCAGGTTCTGCAGTTCCAGAGCTTCGATACGTGCAGTGTTGAACGCTTGCGACTTATCGTTGATCTTGACGTTGGCGATGCGCGCGCGCAGGTCAGCCAGCTGGGCAATACCCTTCTGCATGTATTCGCCGGTACGGAATACACCGAAGTAGTTCTGCATGCAGTTTTGCAGTTCGCGACGCAGGGTAGCCACGTCTTCGCCTTCGGTACGGTTGTTCAGTGCGTTCAGGCGCGACAGGGCAGCTTCAATGTCAGCTTCGGTAGCGTCGTCGTATTCGATGCCGTCGGTCAGCGCTTTTTCCAGGTGCAGGCCGGCAGCACGGCCGAATACCACCAGGTCGAGCAGAGAGTTGCCGCCCAGACGGTTGGCACCGTGAACCGATACGCAAGCCACTTCGCCTACAGCGAACAGACCATGAATGATCTCGTCCACGCCTTCAGCGTTCTGGGTGATCGCCTGACCATGAATGTTGGTCGGCACGCCGCCCATCATATAGTGGCAAGTCGGAACAACCGGAACCGGAGCAACAACCGGGTCAACGTGAGCAAACGTTTTCGACAGTTCGCAGATGCCTGGCAGACGGCTGTGCAGCACTTCCTCGCCCAGGTGGTCGAGTTTGAGCATTACGTGGTCGCCATTCGGACCGCAACCGTTGCCGGCGATGATTTCTTTAACCATCGAACGGGCAACCACGTCACGACCGGCAAGGTCTTTGGCGTTCGGAGCGTAACGCTCCATGAAACGCTCGCCGTGCTTGTTGATCAGGTAACCACCTTCACCACGGCAACCTTCTGTAACCAGTACACCGGCGCCGGCGATGCCGGTCGGGTGGAACTGCCACATTTCGATGTCTTGTACCGGTACGCCGGCACGCAGTGCCATACCAACGCCGTCACCGGTGTTGATCAGGGCATTGGTGGTCGAAGCGTAGATACGACCTGCACCGCCGGTAGCCAGAACGGTGGCCTTGGCGCGGATGTAGGTGGTTTCGCCGGTTTCGATGCAGATGGCGATAACGCCGACGAACTCGCCTTGCGAGTTCTTAACCAGGTCAACAGCGTAGTACTCGTTCAGGAACGTGGTACCGGCTTTCAGGTTGCCCTGATAAAGGGTGTGCAGCAGGGCGTGGCCGGTACGGTCGGATGCAGCGCAAGTGCGCGCAGCCTGGCCGCCTTTACCGTAATCCTTGGACTGACCACCGAACGGACGCTGGTAGATGCGGCCTTGTTCGGTACGGGAGAACGGCAGACCCATGTGGTCCAGTTCGAAAACGGCGGCCGGGCCTTCCTGACACATGTACTCGATAGCGTCCTGGTCACCGATGTAGTCGGAACCCTTGACGGTATCGTACATGTGCCAGCGCCAGTCATCGTTCGGGTCGGCCGAAGCGATGGCGCAGGTGATGCCACCTTGAGCGGATACGGTGTGCGAACGGGTCGGGAACACCTTGGTGATCACGGCAGTCTTGTGACCGCCTTGTGCCAGTTGCAGCGCTGCGCGCATGCCGGCACCGCCACCACCAATAATGATGGCGTCGAAAGAAATCGTTGGAATGTTAGCCATGAATCAGATACCCCAGAGAATCTGCACACCCCAGACGAAGTAAGCGAACATCGCAACGCCGCATACTGCCTGGAAAAGGAAACGTACTGCAGTCGCGGACTTGCCCAGCGCCATCGGCGTCAGGTAGTCGGTCGCGATGGTCCACATGCCGACCCAGGCGTGAGCGCCCAGGGCCACAAGCGCCAGCAGACTGAAGATACGCATCCCGTTGTGGGCGAACAGGCCGTGCCATTGGTCATAGCCAATGCCCGGGTTCGCAGCGAGGTATCCGATCAGGAAAATGAAATAAGCCGCGAGAACGACCGCAGACACACGTTGCGCCATCCAGTCATACAGACCGGAACGCGAAAGGTTCGTAACGCTGGTTACCATATCCAAACTCCTGCCAGAACGATCAGCACCACGGAAATGGCGATGATAATTTTCGAGCCCAGCGTGCCGCCTTCCAGCGTCTCACCGATGCCCATATCCATGATCAAGTGGCGCACACCGGCTACCAGGTGATACAGCAGAGCGGACAGGAGGCCCCATGCTACGAACTTGGCCAGCGGGCTGGTCAAGGTTGCCTTCACGTCGACAAAACCTTCCTCGGAACCCAAAGACTTGCCCAATGCATAAAGCATGAAGCCGAGGCCCAGGAAGAGGATGATGCCGGAAACACGGTGAAGAAACGACGTAACGCCGGTGATGGGGAGTTTGATGGTCCTTAGGTCTAGGTTTACAGGTCGTTGGCTTTTCACGGCTTTTTTTTCACACTGAAGAGCCCCTAACAATCAGGGCAAAGTTGTTGGGGAGTGCACTGGTCAGGTAACCACCACCCAGGGATGCGACCCCCAATAAAGCAGGCCCAAAAGCCCTTGGCGGTCGGTGGCCGAGTATAGACAGTTAGGCTACTAATGACAACGCAAAGACCTAACCCAAACAGCGGATTGCGCAACTGACATAAAAGGCGTAAATGGCAGGCAATTTCGAGAAAAAAGTCGGGTTAAAGCCTTCTGGAGCAAGACTTTAGGCAAATTGACATTCGAATTTATCTCACTATAGTGGTGCGGGCCCTGCGTGGGGGGTCTGTCTGATGATTTCAAGCATAAATAGGAGGCCACATGGCTGACAAAAAAGCGCAGTTGATCATCGAGGGCGCAGCCCCCGTCGAGCTGCCCATTTTAACCGGCACCGTTGGTCCCGATGTTATCGATGTTCGGGGCTTGACGGCCACGGGCCGTTTCACCTTTGACCCTGGTTTCATGTCGACCGCTTCCTGCGAGTCGAAGATCACCTATATCGACGGCGACAACGGCATTCTGCTGCACCGCGGCTACCCGATCGAACAGCTGGCTGAAAAGTCGGACTACCTGGAAACCTGCTATCTGCTGCTCAACGGCGAACTGCCGACCGCAGAACAGAAGGCCCAGTTCGTCAGCACCGTAAAGAACCACACCATGGTTCACGAGCAGCTGAAGACCTTCTTCAACGGCTTCCGTCGTGACGCCCACCCGATGGCCGTCATGTGCGGTGTAGTCGGCGCCCTTTCGGCCTTCTACCACGACTCCCTGGACATCAATAACCCGCAGCATCGCGAAATCTCCGCGATCCGCCTGGTTGCCAAGATGCCGACCCTGGCAGCGATGGTTTACAAGTACTCCATGGGCCAACCCATGATGTACCCGCGCAACGACCTGACGTACGCGGAAAACTTCCTGCACATGATGTTCAACACCCCGTGCGAGATCAAACCGATCAGCCCGGTGCTCGCCAAGGCCATGGACCGGATCTTCATCCTCCATGCCGACCACGAGCAGAACGCATCGACTTCCACCGTGCGCCTGGCAGGCTCCTCGGGTGCCAACCCGTTCGCCTGTATCGCCGCCGGTATCGCCGCACTGTGGGGCCCTGCCCACGGCGGCGCGAACGAAGCCGTTCTGACCATGCTCGATGAAATTGGCGATGTCTCGAACATCGACAAGTACATCGCCAAGGCCAAGGACAAGAACGATCCGTTCAAACTGATGGGCTTCGGTCACCGCGTTTACAAAAACCGCGACCCGCGTGCCACCGTGATGAAGAAGACCTGCGACGAAGTGTTGAAGGAACTGGGCATCCAGAACGATCCGCAACTCGAACTGGCCATGCGCCTGGAAGAGATCGCCCTGACCGACCCGTACTTCATCGAACGCTCGCTGTACCCGAACGTCGACTTCTACTCGGGGATCATCCTCAAGGCGATCGGCATTCCAACCAGCATGTTCACCGTGATCTTCGCCCTGGCGCGGACCGTCGGCTGGATCTCCCACTGGAAGGAAATGCTCTCCAGCCCGTACAAGATTGGCCGTCCACGCCAGCTGTACACCGGCTACGAGTCGCGTGATATCTCCAAGCTGGAAGACCGCAAGTAAGATTTTTCTTGCTGTAGCGTGTTGAGTTGTACCGGAGACGGCCTCTATTTATATAGGGGCCGTTTTTGTTTGTGCGGCTTTTGATGGTGTACATATCCGTTTCTGCGGTTACGGCCGCAACTGGTTCCGCCCTTACGGCGGGTCACTTGGAAAAACGGAACGCCGCCCGGCCCCAAGTAACCAAGGGCTCTTGCCCCTTACGTTCGGTGCCTCGCCTAGGCTCGGCATGCCCTCGCTCCGGTCCTGCTTCGTGGGCCCGCCGCCATCGGCCATCCATGGCCGGGGGCGGCTAACCCGGCATCCTTGCCGGGTTGCCCACTGCGCAGAACCTCCACTCGGCCTCTCGAGGGGGCGAATACCGCCACGGCACCGCGAGGCGGCCTACCGGCCGGCCTGGCTCTTGAGGCATGCGCGTTTCTCTGTAGGAGCTGTCGAGTGCAACGAGGCTGCGATCTTTTGATCTGATGCATACGCGGAATCAGCTCGACTGTCAGACCGCCATCGCCAGCAGGCTGGCTCCCACAAGGTGCGGATACATCTGTCAGAGACTGGTTGGCTGTCAGGCCGCCATCGTCGGAACGCCGCCCAGAGTAGAATCTCTCCTACAAAATCGGGTGCATCCAACAAATTCAGGTCGATAACCGCCCAATAAAAAATGCCCCGATCTTCCGACCGGGGCATTTCTGTTCAACACAAATTACACAGACAAACTCAAAGCCTTAGTGCGATACCGCCCCACTCGCCCCAAGACCGGTCTGCGAGCGAACGAATTGCGGGAAGAACAGCGCCCGCTCATTGTCCGCAGCAGTCGACTTGTCAGTGATCGAGAAGAACCAGATACCGACAAACGCAATGATCATCGAGAACAGCGCCGGGTACTCGTACGGGAAGATAGCCTTCTCGTGATGCAGGATCTGCACCCAGATGGTCGGGCCAAGGATCATCAAGCCAACAGCGCTGATCAAGCCCATCCAGCCGCCGATCATCGCACCGCGGGTGGTCAGCTTTTTCCAGTACATGGAAAGCAGCAGGACCGGGAAGTTGCAGCTCGCCGCGATGGAGAACGCCAGGCCCACCATGAACGCGATGTTCTGGCTTTCGAACAGAATACCCAGCCCGATCGCCAATACCGCCAGAGCGATGGTGGTGATTTTCGAGACGCGAATCTCATCCTTCTCGTTGGCCTTGCCTTTCTTGATCACGCTGGCGTACAGGTCGTGAGACACCGCCGATGCACCGGCCAGGGTCAGACCGGCAACCACTGCCAGGATGGTCGCGAACGCTACCGCCGAGATGAAGCCCAGGAAAATGCTGCCACCGACCGCGTTGGCCAGGTGCACCGCCGCCATGTTGTTGCCGCCCAACAGCGCGCCAGCCGCATCTTTGAAGGCAGGATTGGTGCTAACCAGCAGAATCGCGCCGAAGCCGATGATGAAGGTCAGGATGTAGAAGTAACCGATGAAGCCAGTTGCGTACAGCACGCTCTTGCGAGCTTCTTTCGCGTCACTCACGGTGAAGAAGCGCATCAGGATGTGTGGCAGGCCAGCGGTACCGAACATCAGCGCCAGACCAAGGGAGAATGCCGAGATCGGATCTTTCACCAGGCCGCCCGGGCTCATGATCGCTTCACCTTTAGGGTGAACCTTGATCGCCTCGGAGAACAGCATGTTGAAGTCGAAGTTGACGTGTTTCATCACCATCAGCGCCATGAAGGAGGCACCGGACAGCAGCAGGACTGCCTTGATGATCTGCACCCAGGTGGTCGCCAGCATGCCGCCGAACAACACGTACATGCACATCAGGATACCGACCAGGATCACCGCAACGTGGTAGTCCAGACCGAACAGCAACTGGATCAGCTTGCCTGCACCGACCATTTGCGCGATCAGGTAGAACGCCACCACCACCAGCGAACCGCAAGCGGACAGCGAGCGAATCTGGGTTTGCCCGAGGCGATAGGACGCCACGTCGGCAAAGGTGTATTTACCCAGGTTACGCAGACGCTCGGCGATCAGGAACAGAATGATCGGCCAGCCCACCAGAAAGCCGATCGAGTAGATCAGGCCATCGTAGCCGGAGGTGAACACCAGCGCGGAAATACCCAGGAAGGAAGCTGCCGACATGTAGTCACCGGCAATCGCCAGACCGTTCTGGAAACCGGTGATCTTGCCGCCAGCGGCGTAGTAGTCGGAAGCCGAGTTGTTTTTCTTGGATGCCCAGTAGGTGATGTACAACGTCGCACCGACAAACGCCACGAACATCAGGATCGCGGCGACGTTCAGCGGTTGTTTCTGCACGGCGCCGGTCAGGGCGTCAGCCGCCCAGGCTCCAGGTGCGAAGGCTGCAATGCTCAATAGAGCCATTAGACGCCGGATCATTGCTGAGCCTCCTTGAGAATCGCATTGTTCAGGTCGTCGAATTCGCCATTGGCGCGTCGTACGTAAATGCCGGTCAGGATGAAGGCCGAAAGGATCAGCCCGACACCGATCGGTATGCCCCAGGTAATCGATGACTCAGGGCTGAGTTTCGCCCCCAGCACATGCGGCCCGTAAGCAATCAAAAGGATGAATCCGGAGTAAAGCCCTAGCATGATCGCCGAAAGAATCCAGGCGAATCGTTCCCTCTTGCTAACCAGCTCCTTGAAGCGCGGGCTGTTTTGAATCGAGAGGTAAATGCTGTCGTTCATTGTTTTTATCCTCGCAGCACAGATTTAGTTGGAACGGTATCCACTCTATGCGGCTGCGGGGCAGGTTCCAGACGACCTTAGTCTTAGAACCACATGACGTTTTCGCCAATTATCAGCAGGAAACAATTTCCCGGCGATCAATATGACTGAAGGAGCTGCCGAAGGCTGCGATCTTTTGATTCTCGCTTTAAAAGCAAAATCAAAAGATCGCAGCCTTCGGCAACTCCTACAGGGTTAATCGACCAAGATATGTAGGCCTGATTTCAGATTACTTGGTCCAGGCAGCCACACGCTCAGGGTGTTTCGCTACCCAATCCTTCGCCGCTGCTTCAGGCTTGGCGCCATCCTGGATCGCCAGCATGACCTGGCCGATTTCATCCTTGGATTCCCACTGGAAGTTCTTCAGGAACTTGGCCACTTCCGGTGCTTTGGCCTCCAGGCCTTTGCTGCCGATGTTGTTCACGGTTTCAGCCGCGCCGTACACGCCTTTCGGGTCTTCGAGGAAGCGCAGTTTCCACTTGGCGAACATCCAGTGCGGCACCCAACCGGTCACGGCAATGGATTCGTTTTTCTTCTCGGCACGGGTCAGCTCGGCAATCATGCCGGCGCCGGAACTGGCCTTGAGTTGATAGCCGGTCAGGTCGTAGTCCTTGATCGCCTGATCGGTCTTGAGCATTACGCCTGAACCGGCGTCGATGCCGACGATGCGATTCTTGAAGGTGTCGTCGGTCTTCAGGTCCTCGATGGACTTGGCCTTGACGTACTCCGGCACGATCAGGCCGATTTTCGCATCCTTGAAGTTCGGGCCGTAATCGACGACCTGATCCTTGTTCTTCGTCCAGTACTCGCCATGAGTCACTGGCAGCCAGGCCGACAGCATCGCGTCGAGTTTGCCGGTAGCCACGCCTTGCCACATGATCCCGGTCGCGACGGCCTGCAGCTTCACGTCATAACCGAGTTTCTGCCTGATCACTTCGGCAGCGACGTTGGTCGTGGCGACGCTGTCCGACCAGCCGTCAACATAACCGATAGTCACTTCTTTGCCTGCGGCGCTGGCCACGGTAGAACTGATCGCCAGCACCAAAGCGGCACCTGCGCCCAAGAGTCGTCGCATCTTCATCGTTACTTCCCCGAAAGTGCTGCGCTCGACGGATGCCGAGTCGCTTAAACGTATTGTTATGGTGCACAGCGCCCCCATCACGCCTTACCGCAAATTCGTTAGAACATCAGCGGAGTACTGACACTTCCGATAATCAACCTGACGCCATCAACGACCTTCTCTGCCAGCGACCTCAAAACATCGAGAAACGACATCACAACGCCATTAATCTCGATCACCGCTGTCGCTCCGGTCAATCCGCCCGAACTTTGCATGTCAAAATTATGCGGGCCACCAAGCACCCGACAAATGCAGGTAACATGCGCCGCTTTGCTCCCAGACGGCCTGACCATGTCCGCGACATCCCGCTTTCCTTTTTTTGCTTATCTATTCGCCTGCCTGCTGGGGCTCTTCGCCCTCTGCGGCTTCTGGTACGGCATTGGTAAACCGGTGATTCTGCCGGATGTCGCCAGCGCGACGCACAAGCTGCAATGCGCGTCCTACACGCCGTTCGACAAGGACCAATCGCCGTTCGACGTGCCGTTCAATCTGCGCCCCGAGCGCATGGACGCAGACCTCGCGCTGCTGTCGAAAAGTTTCGAATGCATCCGCACCTACTCCATGACCGGCCTCGAAGCCCTGCCCGATCTGGCGCGCAAGCACGGCTTGAAGTTGATGATCGGCGCCTGGGTCAACAGCAACCCGGTGGACACCGAAAAAGAAGTCGACCTGCTGATTGCCTCGGCCAACACGAACGCCGATGTAGTGACCGCCGTGATCGTCGGCAACGAAACCCTGCTGCGCAAGGAAGTCACCGGCGCGCAACTGGCGAGACTGATCAACAAGGTCAAGAGCCAGGTCAAACAACCTGTCACTTACGCCGACGTCTGGGAGTTCTGGCTCAAGCATCCGGAAATCGCACCGGCCGTGGACTTCCTGACCATCCACCTGCTGCCGTACTGGGAAGACGATCCGTCGAACATCGATGCCGCACTGCAACATGTGGCCGAAGTGCGCCAGGTGTTCGGCAACAAGTTCGCGCCCAAGGACGTGATGATTGGCGAAACCGGTTGGCCGAGCGAAGGCCGTCAGCGCGAAACTGCCCTGCCGAGCCGCGTCAACGAAGCCAAGTTCATTCGCGGTTTTGTCACCATGGCCGAGCAACAAGGCTGGCACTACAACCTGATCGAGGCGTTTGACCAACCATGGAAACGCGCCAGCGAAGGTGCTGTGGGTGGTTACTGGGGGCTGTTTGACGCTGATCGTCAGGACAAAGGCGTGCTGGCGGGTCCGGTGTCGAACGTGCCGTATTGGTCGCAGTGGCTGGTGGTGGGCGGGCTGATTTTCCTTGGCACGCTTGTCCTTGGCGGTCGCGTTCGCAGCACACGCGCAGCGCTGGTTCTACCGTTGTTTGCCGCATTGGCTGCATGCTCCCTCGGCATTTGGGGCGATCTCGCCCGCGTCACCACGCGCTTCACCAGTGAATGGTTGTGGGTTGCGTTGCTGACCGCCTTGAATCTTTTGGCGCTGGTGCACGCCGCACTGACGCTGAGCCCCCGCACAGGATGGCGCGGGCAGGCGTTCAACGCGCTGGAACGTCGGGCAGGCTGGCTGGTGGCGGTGGTCGGATTTGCTGCTGCGGTGAGCATGCTGGAACTGGTGTTCGACCCGCGCTATCGCAGCTTCCCGAGCGTGGCGTTCATCGTGCCAGCGCTGGTGTATCTGTGCCGCCCGGTGAGCGTACCGCGTCGGGAGATTGCGTTGTTGACCTTCATCATCGGAGCTGGCATTGCGCCGCAGTTGTTTCGTGAAGGATTGCAGAACCAGCAGGCTTGGGGTTGGGCGTTGGTGAGTGGGTTGATGGTGGCTGCATGCTGGCGGTGTTTGCGGGTTCGCTAGGGCCAAAACCGATAATGGACTATTCGGAGGAAATCAGTTTGTCCTTCGGATAGCTTGTGCAAGTTGATTATTACGCATGAGATCAGCCATCCCGAAGCCCGTGGCTTGCTGCCATGCTTGAACCGCCGCATCCATTTGAACTCGCTCAAGTTGTAGCGCGCGATCATCCGCGATAACCCTTTTCAGACTTGCATCGGCCAAAGCCGAGTTCTCAAGTAATTGGTTGAAATCTTGAGCTGGAGCATTCTCCAGGTATCGGGGACCAATAAAATCTTCAACCGCTGCTTTCTGGACAGCGGCGTAGCTCCTGGTAGCAGTAAAGGGCGGGGCATCCGTCAGATGGCTTTTGATTCTGTTGTATTTATCGATGCTCGCAAGCCGTTCGACATTAGTGGTCCTAACTAGCTCATCAGCCTTGGCTGCTCGATAAGACGGACGCAGGTTATTAACAGCATCGACTGCTTTACCCGCCAAGCTGCGTACAGTCGAATCCACAACACTGTAGGCGCGTTGCACTAACACCCGAGGAGTTAACCCGGTGAAAAGTACAACAGCAAAATGATGCCCCGTCGGATCCACCCGATTAACCGGATCTCCCGCACAGTACGCATACGCATTCACCCCACCCTTCCCAAACGGACTCAAATTGTCTGGGCTGTTGAATCGCATCAATACCGGATTGAAGGCCCGATACCCATTCCCCAGCAAATAATGCCCAGTCACCGGATCTCGCCGTTGACCATTGAAACCCAAGAGACTGATCAAGCCACCTTCGGGAAAGCGATGACCATAAGGGGAATAAACAGTTTGCTGATGGCGGCCGGCGGAAACCAAATGCAGAACGGAACGCTGTAGATCGGTCGCCAGCAATGCACAGTCAAACTTCCCGGCGTGACTTTGTTGCTGCGCCAGAATCTGCGCTTCGTGCTCAAACACCGAATGCCGGCCCTGCCCTTGTATCTCTGTGGTCAAACGGTCTTTCCGATAGAAGCGCTGAACACTGTCCTGATTCAGCGGCGAACAACCGGCAATCCGATCCTGCGGATCGTAGTAATAGCGGCACAGCAATGTGTCTCGCTGAAGGGTCATGGTCTTGCTCCGATTCATATCCAGAGGGATGGATTGCTAGATTCGGAGCATTTGGATCGGCCGTCTACTATCAGAAGTGATAGTTCGACAATGAAAATCCAGTGCGACTTCAGGCCTCATCGCGAGCAGGCTCACTCCCACATTAGTTCTTCAGTGAACACAAAATTCGTGAGCCACAAAAAACAACTGTAGGAGCGAGCCTGCTCGCGATAGCTATCTATCAGGCACTACGAGGCGCCCTGACCAACCGCAACCCGGCAATCACCACCGCAAACACCGCCAGCGTCGTGTTGTACAACGCCAATGCCGGGAACCCGAGCACCAGCGCCAACACCGCCAGCCACCACCCTGCACGGCCCGGCACAACGAAGCCAATGATGGCAGCGGCCAGCGCGCCATAACCCAGAATATTGAAGTGAATCATCAGCCCCAGGTTCGAACGAACCTGGCATTCCCAGCGGCTCGCCTCATCCACACAAATGCCGACCCACTGCGCATCCTCCATGAAGCCATAACGCGCGCCGTAACTGGCGGCCAGCCACAGGGGCAACAAAACAAGCAGCAGAATCACGGGCAGACGGCGGGACATGAAGCACTCCAATTGACGAAAACGGCGGCCAGCTTAATCGCCCGACAGCCTTACGCAAGCGATAACAACTGTTAACTGGTCATTCAATCGCTGCAAAGTGTATCGTCCAGCTACTATTACTTCGAATTAAGCCTGTTTGGTGCCGATGCGTGGCACTTTGGCGCAAATTCAGTGGTCACAGCCAGCGAACTTCATTCGGCACCTTTTCTAAGGGATCTAGTCATGCTCCGTTCCTTGCGCTTCGCCGCCCTGTTTGGCGGCCTTATATTGAGTGCGTCCGCACTGGCGGTCGACATCGACGCCGCCAGTTATGGCTACCCCTTGACCAACCCGTTCGAGGCGACCATCGCCACGACACCACCGGACCTGCGTCCTGATTTGCCGCTGGACGATGACATCAATCAGTCCGACCGCACCCTGACCTTGCGCCCGGAACGGGCCTTCGAACTGCCGGACAACTTCTGGGCGGTGAAGAAACTCACCTATCGCATCGCCACGCAGGATAAACCCGCGCCGCTGATCTTCCTGATCGCCGGCACCGGCGCGCGCTATGACAGCAGCCTTAACGAGTACCTGAAGAAGCTCTACTACCAGGCTGGTTATCACGTGGTGCAACTGTCGTCGCCCACCAGTTTCGACTTCATGAGCGCCGCATCACGCTTCGCCACGCCGGGCATTTCCAAGGACGACGCCGAGGACATGTACCGGGTGATGCAATCGGTACGTGCGCAAAACCCCACGCTGCCTGTCACCGATTACTACCTGACGGGCTACAGCCTGGGTGCGCTGGATGCCGCATTCGTCGCGCACCTGGATGAAACCCGCCGCAGCTTCAACTTCAAGAAAGTCCTGCTGCTCAACCCGCCGGTCAACCTCTACACCTCGATCACCAACCTCGACAAACTGGTACAAACCGAGGTCAAGGGCATCAACAACACCACCACGTTCTATGAACTGGTGCTGAACAAACTGACCCGCTACTTCCAGCAGAAGGGCTACATCGATCTCAACGATGCGCTGCTGTATGACTTCCAGCAGTCCAAGCAGCACCTGACCAACGAACAGATGGCGATGCTGATTGGCACCTCGTTCCGTTTTTCGGCGGCCGACATTGCCTTCACCTCGGACCTGATCAACCGTCGCGGCCTGATCACTCCGCCTAAAACGCCCATCACGGAAGGCACCAGCCTCACGCCATACCTCAAGCGTGCGCTGCAGTGCGATTTCGATTGCTACATCACCGAGCAAGTGATTCCGATGTGGCGTGCCCGCACCGACGGCGGCAGCCTGCTTCAACTGATCGACCAGGTGAGTTTGTATGCACTGAAAGACTACCTGCACGACAGCCCGAAAATCGCCGTCATGCACAACGCCGACGACGTGATCCTCGGCCCGGGCGACCTCGGTTTCCTGCGCAAGACCTTCGGCGATCGCCTGACCGTTTACCCGTTGGGCGGTCACTGCGGCAACATCAACTATCGCGTCAACAGCGACGCCATGCTGGAGTTCTTCCGTGGCTAAATATCTCCTGCTTCTCGCCGCGTTACTCTGTGCAAGCGCTGCCAATGCCGACAACAGCAAGGCCAACGCCCCGGTGGTTGTCGACAGTGACGGCTTCAAGGAGCCACTGAGCAAGCTCAAGTTCAACCCGGGACTGGACCAGCGCGAGTTCGAGCGCTCGACACTCAGCGCGCTGAACGTCTACGACCCGCTGGAAGAGTGGAATCGCCGTGTTTACCACTTCAACTACCGGTTCGACCAATGGGTGTTCCTGCCGGTAGTCGATGGCTATCGCTACATCACGCCGAGCTTTCTGCGCACCGGCGTCAGCAACTTCTTCAACAACCTTGGCGACGTGCCAAACCTGCTGAACAGCCTGTTGCAGTTCAAGGGCCAGCGTTCGATGGAGACCACGGCGCGACTGCTGCTCAACACCACGATCGGCATCGCCGGCCTGTGGGACCCGGCCACCGCCATGGGCCTGCCGCGCCAGAGCGAAGACTTCGGCCAGACCCTGGGTTTCTATGGCGTACCGGGTGGCGCCTACTTCGTGCTGCCGATCCTCGGCCCTTCGAACCTGCGTGATACCGGCGGATTGGTGGTCGACTTCAGCGCCGAGTCGGCGATCAACTTCCTCAATGTTGCCGAAGTCAGTTCCAACCATCCGGAAGTGTGGGTTCTGCGCGGCATCGACAGGCGCTACCAGACCAGTTTCCGCTACGGCCAGATGAACTCGCCGTTCGAGTACGAGAAGGTGCGTTACGTGTACACCGAGGCGCGCAAGTTGCAGATTGCCGAGTAATTTCGGCTACACAAAAACCTGTAGGAGTGAGCCTGCTCGCGATGGCGGTGTATCAGTCAGCATCAACGTTGACTGATACACCGCCATCGCGAGCAGGCTCACTCCTACATTTTTAATGTGCTGACTTCAGCCTTTCAGCGCTTTCCAGATTTTGCTGACAGCCATGACCCCAACCAACACCACCGCCCCCGCCACAATGCCCGCGATGCCATTGAGCAACACCGGCACGATAAACCCGGCACCACCCGCCGCTGCGCTGACACTTTCGATCCAGTGATGCACTACCGGCACACCGTGAGTCAGGATGCCGCCACCGACCAGAAACAT
Source organism: Pseudomonas sp. NFX98 (assembly GCF_047784845.1). Lineage (NCBI taxonomy): Bacteria > Pseudomonadati > Pseudomonadota > Gammaproteobacteria > Pseudomonadales > Pseudomonadaceae > Pseudomonas > Pseudomonas sp. NFX98. Next base: position 93,728 of record NZ_JBLNNF010000022.1, read on the forward strand.
CGCCGCCGTGCCGATCACCGACAGGCTTTTCATCATGTAGGGAGCTGCGCGCAGAATTCCACTGCCGATGCTTTTGGCCATCTGGCCGGGCTTTTGTGTCAACCACAGGCCCAGATCATCGAGCTTGACGATGCCCGCGACCAACCCGTAAACGCCGACAGTCATAACGATGGCGATACCCGAGAGCACGACGACTTGCTGGGTCAGCGCCGATTCGGCCACGACGCCGAGGGTGATTGCGATAATTTCCGCCGAGAGGATGAAGTCGGTGCGGATCGCGCCCTTGATCTTGTCCTTCTCGTACGCCACCAGATCCACCGCCGGGTCTGCCACGGCCTCGACCAGTTCAGCATGCTCGGCCTGATCTTCAGCCTTGCTGTGCAGGAACTTGTGGGCGAGTTTCTCGAACCCTTCAAAACACAGGTAGGCACCGCCGACCATCAACAACGGCGTGACCAGCCACGGAATGAACGCGCTGATGGCCAATGCCGACGGCACCAGGATCAGTTTATTGATGAACGAACCCTTGGCCACCGCCCAGACCACGGGAATTTCCCGTTCGGCACGCACGCCGCTGACCTGCTGGGCATTGAGCGCCAGATCGTCGCCCAGTACACCGGCGGTCTTCTTGGCGGCCATTTTGGTCATCAACGCCACATCGTCCAGCACCGCAGCAATGTCGTCGATCAGCAACAGCAAACTGCTTCCTGCCATGAATCGGGTTTCCTTCTAGAGTGAATGCGGTGCAGCATAGCGTGGCCGAGCGCCGCACGGAGCATTCTTGAGCGCCGCCAAAGGCCGGTGCTACCATGCGCAACCGCCAGAACAGGCAAGGAACCCCCTGGTTTATGAGCACCATCCGCGAGCGCAACAAACAACTGATCCTGCGTGCCGCCAGTGAAGAATTTGCCGACAAGGGCTTCGCTGCGACCAAAACCAGCGATATCGCAGCCAAGGCGGGATTGCCCAAGCCCAACGTCTACTACTACTTCAGATCCAAGGAAAACCTCTACCGCGAGGTCCTGGAAAGCATCATCGAGCCGATCCTGCAGGCCTCGACCCCGTTCAATCCCGACGGCGTGCCGAGCGAAGTCCTGAGTGGCTACATCCGCTCGAAAATCCGTATCTCCCGTGACTTGCCGTTTGCCTCCAAGGTATTCGCCAGCGAAATCATGCACGGCGCCCCGCACCTGAGCGCCGACCTGGTCGAACAACTCAACGGCCAGGCCAAGCACAACATCGACTGCATCCAGACCTGGATCGACCGCGGCCAGATCGCCCCGATCGACCCCAACCACCTGATGTTCAGCATCTGGGCCGCCACCCAGACCTACGCCGACTTCGACTGGCAAATCACCGCCATCACCGGCAAGGCCAAGCTGGATGAAGAGGATTATGAAGCGGCGGCTCAGACGATAATCCGGTTGGTGTTGAAGGGGTGTGAGCCGGACTGATAGACCGCAGTGCTACCCATCGCGAGCAGGCTCACTCCTACATTTGGAATGCATTCCCCTGTAGGAGTGAGCCTGCTCGCGATGAGGGCAACTCGGTTCAAACCCACACTGCATCCCACAGCGGATAGTCACCAAGCTTTTTCACCAGCCCAGCCCGCAACGGATTGGCCACGACATACCGCGCCAACTTCACCAAATCCTCTTCCCGCCGCAATGCCCGGTCATGAAAACCTCTCTGCCAGAGACTGGTAGTTCGACCAGTAGACTGCTTTACAGCTTTGGTACTCATCGACTTGGTTTTTTGCATCAGCTCACTCAAAGATCCCTTCTGCAACTCAATCAGCCAATGAAAGTGATCTGGCATGACTACCCAGGCCAACGAATTGGCTAAGCCTAGATTCTGTGCATTTCGAAATTGATCAACAACCAACCGACCCAAGGTGAAATTCTCGAACACCGGGGTCCTGTGAAATGTGTTGGTGGTTAACAGATAAATTTGACTGGCTTCGGCATAGCGCCCGATGCGCAATCGATTTGCGGCAGGTAAATCCGGCATTCCTTTGCCTCCCATGATTAGGTCATGAGAAGACTAGCCCTGTGGATTCAAGTAGGTGGACGAACTATTGGCTGAATGTGTCTGGTAGATAGCTATCGCGAGCAGGCTCACTCCTACAGAGGTTCAGGCATCCAGACAATTTTGTGTCTGACCACAAACCCTGTAGGAGTGAGCCTGCTCGCGATGGCATTTGTTCAGGCGCCGAAGATCAAGCCACAACCCCCGCATCCGCCGTCAACCCCAACGCCTCGATCGCTGTAATGGCGCACTGTTCATCAACGTCCGACAGATCCCCGCTGATCCCCACCGCCCCCAGCACATTCCCGCCCTGATCGCGGATCAACACGCCACCCGGTGCCGGCACGACGCTGCCCTGCCCCAGGCTATTCAATGCGGCAATGAAGGCCGGACGTTGTTGGGCGTCCAGTGCCAGCAGGCGCGATCCTTTGCCCAGGGCGATGGCGCCCCAGGCTTTGCCGATGGCGACCTGCGGGCGCAGCAGGCTGGCGCCGTCTTCGCGTTGCAGGGTGATCAGATGCCCACCGGCATCCAGCACTGCGATGGTCAGGGGCGCTGCGGAGATTGCACGCCCTGCAGTGATGGCCTCGTTGACCAGGTTGACTGCGACTTTCAAGGTTAAAGCGCTCATGGTGCCGTCCTCATTTTGTTTTTCGGAAAGTCGTTGGGCTGCGCGCTTGCGCCGCAGCTCGATGCAACAAATAGAACACAATGAATTATTTTTTTGTATACAATAATTCTCGAAAAGCGCCACATGCGACGAAAAGCCACAGTATATTGGGCTTCCGACGAATGAAACGACCGCTTGAGAAAATGGATTGACCTGCGCCGTCCGCCGTGAATACACTCTGCGCAAAGCCACTTGTATACAATTACAAAACGTAAAGAGGCACAAAACCATGAGCAAAATGAGAGCAATCGAAGCCGCCGTTCTGGTGATGCGCCGTGAAGGGGTTGATACCGCTTTTGGCATCCCGGGTGCAGCCATCAACCCGCTGTACAACGCCCTGCAAAAAGTCGGCGGCATCGATCACGTACTCGCTCGCCACGTTGAAGGCGCCTCGCACATGGCCGAGGGCTACACCCGCACCAAGGCCGGCAACATCGGCGTGTGCATCGGGACTTCCGGCCCTGCCGGTACCGACATGGTCACCGGGCTCTACAGCGCCTCGGCCGACTCGATTCCAATCCTCTGCATTACCGGCCAGGCACCCCGCGCCCGTATGCACAAGGAAGACTTCCAGGCTGTCGACATCACCAGCATCGTCAAGCCAGTCACCAAGTGGGCGACCACTGTTCTTGAACCGGGCCAGGTGCCTTACGCGTTCCAGAAAGCTTTCTTTGAAATGCGCTCCGGCCGTCCAGGCCCGGTGCTGATCGACCTGCCGTTCGACGTACAGATGGCCGAGATCGAATTCGACATCGACGCTTACCAGCCACTGCCGTTGGCCAAGCCGACCGCTAGCCGCATTCAAGTCGAAAAGGCTCTGGCCTTGCTCGATCAGGCTGAACGTCCATTGCTGGTGGCCGGTGGTGGCATCATCAATGCCGACGCCAGCGATCTTCTGGTCGAGTTCGCCGAGCTGACCGGTATTCCGGTTATCCCGACCCTGATGGGCTGGGGCACCATCCCTGACGATCACCCGCTGATGGTCGGCATGGTGGGCTTGCAGACGTCACACCGCTACGGCAACGCGACCATGCTCAAATCCGACGTGGTGCTGGGTATCGGTAACCGTTGGGCCAACCGTCACACAGGTTCGGTCGATGTGTACACCGAAGGCCGCAAGTTCATTCACGTCGACATCGAAGGCACTCAGATTGGCCGCGTGTTCACCCCGGACCTGGGCATCGTGTCCGACGCCGCTGCCGCGCTGACCGTGTTCATCGAAGTCGCTCGCGAATGGCAAGCCGCCGGCAAACTGAAAAACCGCAGCGCCTGGTTGCAAGACTGCCAACAGCGCAAAGCCAGCCTGCAACGCAAGACCCACTTCGACAACGTTCCGGTCAAGCCGCAACGCGTTTACGAAGAAATGAACCAGGTGTTCGGCAAAGACACTTGCTACGTCAGCACCATCGGTCTGTCGCAGATTGCCGGCGCGCAGTTCCTGCACGTCTACAAGCCGCGTCACTGGATCAACTGCGGTCAGGCTGGCCCGTTGGGCTGGACCATTCCGGCAGCGCTGGGCGTGGTCAAGGCTGATCCGAACCGTAAAGTCGTGGCCCTGTCGGGGGACTATGACTTCCAGTTCATGATCGAAGAATTGGCAGTGGGCGCGCAGTTCAAGCTGCCGTACATTCATGTGGTGGTAAACAACTCGTACCTGGGCTTGATCCGTCAGGCGCAGCGCGGTTTCGACATGGACTACTGCGTGCAGCTGTCCTTCGATAACCTCAACGCTCCGGAACTCAACGGTTACGGTGTCGACCACGTCGCGGTTGCCGAAGGCCTCGGTTGCAAGGCACTGCGTGTGTTCGAACCGGCTCAGATCCAGCCTGCCCTGCGCAAGGCCCAGGAGCTGATCGAAGAGTTCAAGGTGCCGGTGATCGTCGAGATCATCCTGGAGCGCGTGACCAACATTTCCATGGGTACCGAGATCAACGCCGTCAACGAATTCGAAGACCTGGCGCTGGTCGGCAACGACGCACCGACTGCGATTTCGTTGCTCGACTGATTCGCTATGGCCTGATGCCCCTGTAGGAGCTGCCGCAGGCTGCGATCTTTTGATCTTTGGTTTTGAAGATCAAGATCAAAAGATCGCAGCCTTCGGCAGCTCCTACACAGGGCCATCATCATTAATTTGCAACGGGAGACCACCATGCCGCGTTTCGCAGCCAACCTGTCCATGCTGTTCACCGAACAGGACTTCCTCGCCCGTTTCGAAGCGGCCGCCAAGGCCGGCTTCAGTGGTGTCGAATACCTGTTCCCGTACGACTTCAGCTCCGCCGAAATCAAGGCCAAGCTCGACGCCAACGGTCTGACCCAAGTGCTGTTCAACCTGCCGGCCGGTGACTGGGCCAAGGGTGAGCGCGGCATCGCCTGCCTGCCGGATCGCGTTGAAGAGTTCCGTGCCGGTGTCGATCTGGCCATCGCTTACGCGCAAGTGCTGGGCAACACCCAGGTCAACTGCCTGGCCGGTATTCGTCCGCAGGGTTTTGACGACGCTACCGTGGAAAAAACCTTCGTCGCCAACCTCAAGTACGCAGCCGACAAGCTGCAAGCGGCGGGCATCAAACTGGTGATGGAAGCGATCAACACCCGTGACATTCCAGGCTTCTACCTGAACAACACGGCGCAAGCCCTGTCGATTCGCGAGCAGGTCGGCAGCGCCAACCTGTTCCTGCAATACGACATCTATCACATGCAAATCATGGAAGGCGATCTGGCCCGCACCCTGCAATCGCACCTGGGCGAGATCAACCATGTACAGCTCGCGGACAACCCGGGGCGCAACGAACCAGGCACCGGTGAAATCAACTACCGCTTCCTGTTCGAACACCTGGACCGCATCGGTTACCAGGGTTGGGTCGGTTGCGAATACAAGCCGTTGACCACCACCGAAGCAGGCCTGGGCTGGTTGAAGACCCATAACGCGATTTAACACGTAATCCTGTAGGAGCTGCCGAAGGCTGCGATCTTTTGATCTTGATCTTCAAAAGCAACATCAAAAGATCGCAGCCTTCGGCAGCTCCTACAGGGAACACAAAAACAAGAGGATTTTCTCATGGCTAAAATCGGATTTATCGGCACCGGCATCATGGGCCACCCAATGGCGTTGAACCTGCAGAAAGCCGGTCACAGCCTGTTCCTGTCGGCGCATCACGACGCTGCCCCTGCCGATCTGGTCGCCGCCGGCGCCATCGCACTGGCGAACCCGAAAGAAGTCGCCCAGGAAGCCGAATTCATCATCGTCATGGTCCCGGATACCCCGCAGGTCGATGACGTGCTGTTCCGCGCCGACGGTATTGCTGCTGGCGTGGGCAAAGGCAAAGTCGTGATCGACATGAGCTCGATCTCGCCAACCGCGACCAAGGCCTTCGCCGCCAAGATCAACGAAAAAGGCGCCCAGTATCTCGACGCGCCAGTGTCCGGCGGTGAAGTCGGCGCCAAGGCTGCGACCCTGAGCATCATGGTCGGCGGCGATGCCGATGCCTTCGAACGCGCACTGCCGCTGTTCCAGGCCATGGGCAAGAACATCACCCTGGTCGGTGGCAACGGCGACGGTCAAACCGCGAAAGTGGCCAACCAGATCATCGTGGCGCTGAACATCCAGGCCGTGGCCGAAGCCCTGCTGTTCGCTTCGAAAAATGGTGCCGATCCAGCCAAGGTGCGTGAAGCGCTGATGGGCGGTTTCGCTTCGTCGAAGATCCTCGAAGTCCACGGCGAGCGCATGATCAAAGGCACCTTCGATCCAGGCTTCCGCATCAGCCTGCACCAGAAGGACCTGAACCTGGCCCTGCAAGGCGCCAAGGAGCTGAACATCAACCTGCCGAACACCGCCAACGCCCAGCAAGTGTTCAGCACCTGCGCGGCCATCGGTGGCAGCAACTGGGACCACTCGGCGCTGATCAAGGGCCTGGAACACATGGCGAATTTCTCGATTCGCGATAAGAACTAAGCCCTGCCTGAACCTGCCCCGTTCCCTGTGGGAGCGGGCTTGCCCGCGATGAAATCACCTTGGTCTGTCTGTGAGACCACGGTGTCTGTATCGCTGGCAAGCCAGCTCCCACAAGGTCCGAGTCGAGACACCTGTTTTTGCCCTACTCCAATAACAAGAATTCCGGGAGCCCGCCATGTCGGTCGATCCGCAACAATTCCTGCGCGAGCTGTTCGCCACAGCCATCGACGCGGCCCATCCTCAGCAAGTCCTCGAAGCCCATTTGCCCAAAGATCGCAGCGGTCGGGTGATCGTCATTGGCGCCGGTAAAGCCGCAGCCGCCATGGCCCAGGTGGTCGAGCGCTGCTGGCAGGGTGAAGTGTCCGGTCTGGTGGTGACGCGTTACGGTCACGGCGCCCCGTGCGAAAAAATCGAAGTGGTCGAAGCCGCGCATCCGGTGCCTGACGCTGCAGGTCTTGCCGTCGCCAAGCGCGTATTCGAGTTGGTCAGCGACCTGAGCGAAGAAGACCGCGTGATCTTCCTGCTGTCTGGCGGTGGCTCTGCCCTGCTCGCACTGCCGGCGGTCGGCATCACCCTGGCCGACAAGCAATCCATCAACAAAGCCCTGCTGAAATCCGGCGCCACCATCGGCGAGATGAATTGCGTGCGCAAACACCTCTCGGCGATCAAGGGCGGACGTCTGGGCAAAGCCTGCTGGCCTGCCACTGTTTATACCTATGCGATTTCCGATGTGCCGGGCGACCTCGCCACGGTCATCGCCTCCGGCCCCACCGTGGCCGACCCGAGCACCTCGGCCGAAGCGCTGGCGATCCTCAAGCGCTACAACATTGAAGTGCCGGCCTCGGTGCGCACCTGGCTGCAAAGCCCGGAATCGGAAACGGTCAAACCCGGCGATCCGAGCCTGGCCCGCAGCCATTTCCAATTGATCGCCCGCCCACAACAATCGCTGGAAGCGGCGGCGGTGAAATGCCGTCAGGCCGGTTTCAGTCCCTTGATTCTCGGCGATCTGGAAGGCGAATCCCGCGAAGTGGCCAAGGTTCACGCTGGCATCGCCCGTCAGGTAGTGCTGCACGGCCAGCCGCTGGCAGCACCGTGCGTGATTCTTTCTGGCGGTGAAACCACCGTCACCGTACGTGGCAATGGCCGTGGCGGACGCAATGCCGAGTTCCTGCTCAGCCTGACCGAGAGCCTCAAGGGCTTGCCCGGCGTCTATGCGCTGGCAGGTGATACCGATGGCATCGACGGTTCCGAAGACAACGCCGGCGCCATCATGACCCCGGACAGCTACGCCCGCGCCGCCGCCCTCGGCCTGAGCGCCAGCGACGAGTTGGACAACAACAATGGCTATGGCTATTTCGAGGCGCTCGACGCACTGATCGTCACCGAGCCGACCCGCACCAACGTCAACGACTTCCGCGCCATTCTGATCCTTGAGAGCACTAAACATGACGCCTGATAAAAAGGTCAAAATCCTCGCCACGCTCGGTCCGGCCATCGACGGAATCGACGACATCCGTGAGCTGGTGCTGGCCGGGGTCAACATCTTCCGCCTGAACTTCAGCCACGGCGATCACGCCGATCACGCCCTGCGCTATCAGTGGATTCGTGAAGTCGAGCGTCAGCTGAATTATCCGTTGGGCATCCTGATGGACCTGCAAGGCCCGAAACTGCGGGTCGGCAAGTTCGCCGAAGGCAAGGTGCAACTGGTGCGCGGTCAGGCCTTGCGCCTGGACCTCGATACCACGCCGGGCGATGAGCGCCGGGTCAACCTGCCACATCCGGAAATCATCGCTGCGCTGGAGCCGGGCATGGACCTGCTGCTGGACGACGGCAAGCTGCGCCTGCGAGTGGTCACCAAGTACGCCGACGCCATCGACACCACCGTGCTCAACGGCGGCGAACTGTCCGACCGCAAAGGCGTGAACGTGCCGCAAGCGGTGCTCGACCTCAGCCCGCTGACCGCCAAGGATCGCCGCGATTTGAGCTTCGGTCTGGAACTGGGTGTGGACTGGGTGGCGCTGTCGTTCGTGCAGCGCCCGGCCGACATTCGCGAAGCCCGGACCCTGATCGGCGACAAGGCTTTCCTGATGGCGAAAATCGAGAAGCCATCGGCCGTTGAGCAACTGCGGGAAATCGCCGAGCTGAGCGACGCAATCATGGTCGCTCGCGGCGACCTGGGCGTGGAAGTGCCGGCCGAAAGCGTGCCGCAGATTCAGAAGAACATCATCAGCACCTGCCGCGAACTCGGCAAACCGGTTGTGGTGGCGACGCAGATGCTGGAGTCCATGCGCTTCTCACCGGCCCCAACCCGCGCCGAGGTAACCGATGTGGCCAACGCCGTGGCCGAAGGTGCGGACGCGGTGATGCTGTCGGCGGAAACCGCGTCCGGCGAATACCCACTGGAAGCCGTGCAGATGATGAGCAAGATCATCCGCCAGGTGGAAAACGGCCCGGACTATCAGGCGCAACTGGACGTCAGCCGACCGAAAGCCGAGGCGACGGTTTCCGACGCCATCAGCTGCGCGATCCGCCGGATCAGCAACGTGCTGCCGGTGGCGGTGTTGGTGAACTACAGCGAGTCGGGCACATCGAGTCTGCGCGCGGCGCGGGAGCGGCCAACGGTGCCAATCCTGAATCTGACGCCGAACCTGCAAACCGCTCGTCGCCTGACCGTGGCGTGGGGCGTGCACTCGGTGGTCAACGATCGGCTGCGCCAGGTCGATGAAGTGTGCTCCACCGCGCTCGAAATCGCTCAGGCGCAAGGCATGGCGCAGCGCGGCGATACATTGTTGATCACAGCGGGTGTGCCGTTTGGGCAGCCGGGGTCGACTAACTCCTTGCGTATCGAGACGTTGATCTAGAGCGCCCACCGGCCTCATCGTCGGAACGCCGCCCGCAGCCGGCTGGCTCCCACAGGAACAGCGTATTTCTGTGGGAGCCAGCCTGCTGGCGATACAGGCGATTCGGTTTCACTGACCTTTCAGAACTGCCATGCCTGCCAACCACTTCAACACCCACTGCCCCGACTGGGCCGAAGCTTTGCTCAACGGCTTCAGTCAAATATTCCTCCAGCGTAATCCGCTGTGCGGTTTGCTGATTCTTTCGGCCATCCTGTTCACCGCGCCCGCCTTGCTTGGCGGTGCACTGCTCGGCGGTGTCGCCGGGTTGCTCACCGCGCAACGCCGCAACTACGCCAAGGCTGATCGCCAGGCCGGGTTGTTCAGCTACAACGGTGTATTGCTCGGCCTGCTGCTGAGCCTGTATTTCCCCTGGTCGGCGATGATGCCACCACTGATTCTGGCCGCTGGTGGCCTGAGCGCGATGATCACTCAACAGTGGCTCAAGCGCGTGCGGGTCAGCCAATACCTGCCTGCCTACACCACGTCTTTCGTCGTGCTGAGCTGGTTGCTGCTGTGCTTCGCCACGCCGTCGACCGAGGCACACTTGATCGAAGTCAGCACGCTGAACATGCTCGCCGCCCCCCTCAAAGGCATCGGTCAGGTAATGTTCCTCGGCCATCCATTGGCCGGCGCGATGATTGCCGCCGGATTGCTGATCGCCGATCGCCGTGCCTTCTGCTGGGCGTTGTTGGCGTCTGTCGGGGGCATGGGCTGGAGCATGCTGCATCATGACTTCTACACCGCACTGCTTGGCCTCGGCGGCTATAACGCGGTACTCGCCGCCCTCGCCTTCAGTGCTCAGCGTCGCCAACCGTGGCTGCCGCTGTTTGGCATCGGCCTGGCGCTGGTGCTGACGCCGATGTTCGCCACCATCGGTCTGCCCACGCTGACCGCGCCGTTCATCCTCGCCGGCTGGCTGATAAGCACGTCCGTTCAAATGCTTCGCAAAACCGCTGTCACCCATACGCCTTGCACTCTGGAGGAGAATCAACCTAGGCTGCGCTGATCATTGAGTCAGGCGTTATCCATGGACAGCAGCAAAAACTGGCGTGAAGACCTTTACGTCATGATTTTCCAGAGCGACACCAAGGCCGGCAGGCGTTTCGACGGCATTTTGCTGTTGATCATCCTCGCCAGCATTGTGATCGTGATGCTCGACAGCATCGACAGCATTCACAAGAACTACGCCGATGTACTCGCCTACATCGAGTGGGGTTTCACGGTCATCTTCCTCGGCGAGTACATCCTGCGCCTGTACTGCTCACCCAAGCCCCTGCGCTACGCCTTCAGTTTTTATGGACTGGTGGATCTGCTGGCGATAGTGCCCGGCATCCTCGCGCTGTATTACGCCGATGCGCAGTACCTGCTGATTATCCGGATCATTCGGATGCTGCGGATTTTCCGCGTGCTCAAGCTCAGTCCGTACCTCAAGCAAGCCAACTATTTGATGTCGGCGCTGCGTGGCAGCAAGCAGAAGATCGTGGTGTTTCTGGTCAGCGTCTGCACGTTGGTGACGGTGTTCGGCACGCTGATGTATGTGATCGAAGGCCCGGAACATGGCTTCACCAGCATTCCCAAAGGCATCTATTGGGCTATCGTGACGCTGACCACCGTGGGCTTCGGCGACATCGTGCCGAAGACGCCGCTGGGCCAGGTGATTTCGTCGCTGGTGATGATCACTGGTTACTCAATCATCGCCGTGCCCACCGGGATTTTCACCGCAGAGCTGGCCAACGCCATGCGCGGCGAACAGCTCCAACACGACTGCCCCGTGTGCCGGAAAAACAGCCATGAACACGGCGCCGCGTTTTGCTCCCGTTGCGGCAATGCCCTGTTCAAAAAGCTGGAATAAGCAAAGTTCTTTTTAATCTTTAAACGACTATGCGAGCCCGGCTATAGTCGCTGGCTGGAATAATCGACAACTAACCCGTAGGAGCTGCCGCAGGCTGCGATATTTTGATCTTGCTTTTGAAGATCAAGATCAAAAGTTCGCAGCCTGCGGCAGCTCCTACATAGAACAAGGAATTCGCAGTGAAAAAAATCTTTGGCGCCTCACTTCTGGCCGCTGGCCTTGCATTGACCAGCGTGGCTCAGGCCGCACCGACCCTACTCAACGTTTCCTACGACGTGATGCGCGATTTCTACAAGGACTACAACACTGCGTTCCAGAAGCACTGGCAAGCCGAGCACAACGAAAACATCACCCTGCAGATGTCCTTCGGCGGCTCCAGCAAACAGGCACGTTCGGTCATCGACGGCCTGCCGGCTGACGTCATCACCATGAACATGGCCACCGACATCAACGCCCTCGCCGACAACGGCAAACTGGTCCCTGACAACTGGGTCACGCGCCTGCCGAACAACAGCGCGCCGTTCACTTCGGCCACGGTGTTCATCGTCCGTAAAGGCAACCCGAAAGCCCTGAAAGACTGGCCGGACCTGCTCAAGGATGGCGTGCAAGTCATCGTGCCGAACCCGAAAACTTCGGGCAACGGTCGCTACACCTACCTCTCGGCCTGGGGTTACGTGCTGAAAAACGGTGGCGACGAGAACAAGGCAAAAGACTTCGTCGGCAAGCTGTTCAAGCAAGCACCGGTACTCGACACCGGTGGCCGTGCAGCCACCACCACGTTCATGACCAACCAGATCGGCGACGTGCTGGTGACCTTTGAAAACGAAGCGGAAATGATCGCCCGTGAATTTGGCCGCGACCAGTTCGAAGTCATCTACCCAAGCGTCTCCGCCGAAGCCGAGCCACCGGTTTCCGTGGTCGACAAAACCGTCGACAAGAAAGGCACCCGCGCCGCCGCCGAGGAATACCTGAAGTACCTGTGGTCGCCGGAAGGCCAGGAAATCGCTGCCGCCAACTACCTGCGCCCGCGTGACCCGGCCGTGCTGGCCAAGTACACCGACCGCTTCCCGAAAGTGGACTTCCTGTCGGTCGAGAAAACCTTCGGTGACTGGCGTACCGTGCAGAAAACCCACTTCAATGATGGCGGCGTTTTCGATCAGATCTACAGCGGTCAGTGATGACCGGGCGGTAACGAAAAAGGCGACCTGAAGGGGTCGCCTTTTTTTGTGGGTTTGCGATCTACCCGTAGGAGCTGCCGCAGGCTGCGATCTTTTGACTTTGCTTTTAAGAAGCAAGATCAAAAGATCGCAGCCTGCGGCAGCTCCTACAGTGTTCAGCTCAGGTTACCGCAGAAAATATTCTGGTTCCCGTCAGCCGGGCTTTCCTTCACTACCAAGGCATAGCCGCCCGCTCGAAGCGTTTCCACGGCGACCGGCGCGCTCTTCCAGAAATACTGGTGCGACGCCGCTGAATAGAACCGCGCATTCGGACCGTCATTCATGTCGTAGGCCGGTTTCGCACCCAGGCTCGCACAGCTTCCCGGATAGATATAGGCCTGCAAACGGCCAGGTAAAGCGCTGCCCATGCTCTCGCCGCTGACTGCGAACCAGAACACCGTTGCATTACCGTCGGACATCATGATGGGCCGGGCGATGTTCCCGGCATTGATGGAAGTAGCGTTCAGGGGAACGTTGGTGACCTGACGATCAGGCACCGTCGAGCACCCAGAGATCGACCCAACCGCTACCACCAACGCCAGCGAAGATACGATTTTCATCGTGAAACTCCCGCTATGTAAGGACGCGTTGAAGTGATCCCCCTGTTGATTCTAGTTGTCGGGGCAAAGTCGGCATTTCTTCGGATGGTCGGTCAGGTCTGCCGGGATTACATCGGCGGCGTCACACCATCCTTGCCCGCCGAAATCGACTGCGCCGTCAGCGTGCCGTCGGCGCTCTGGGTCACGAACGTCACGATTTTCACGCCCACCTTGAGCAGGCTGCGATCGCCCGGCATCAGGTTGACGATCGGTACATCCTCTGGCACCAGGATTTTCTGTTGCCCGCCCTTGTAGTTGACGGTCAGCACCCGGCCGTTACTGACCACCAGATCGCCAACGCTGCCGTTGGTCATGCTGCTGCCCTTGGCCAGATCAAAGGGCCGATGTCCGTCGCCGCTGCCAGCCAGTTCCGGTGGAAAGACGTGGACTTCCAGCGCCTTCAGGCTGCCATCCTCCTGTGGAATGGCTGCCGAGCCGATGTAGCTGCCAGGCTTGATGTCTTCGATATTGGCCAGGGTGACGGCGCGGACCTTGGTGTCCTTGGTCAGGTTGATCACCACGTTTTCGCCGCTGTTGGCGTGGACTTTCAGCGCGTCGGGGCTGACGCCGGTGATTTCGCCGCGTACGCCGATGCGCATGCCGGGTGCATCCTCAGCCTGGGCCATGCCTGCCGCGAACAAGCTGATCAATGTCATAACCGAAACGCCGTGCAGCAGATGACGGAACATCGCATTCATGGGAGTGCCTTCCTGTGATGAAACGTGGGAAGAGAACATAAGCACGCTATCGAACAAGATGTAAGTGAATGTATCATCGGACCCCGATATTCTGACGCAACGATCATCGGCGCACGGCACGCACGTTCGTCACTCATTCCGCAATGGAATGACTGCTATCACTCCAATCTCTCTTCCGCCGTTCCGGTCAGGCGATTAGCCTGCGCGCATTCCCTTCTGTACAGCGAGACACGTTATGAACCCAGCGACTCAGGTGCCCCACGGCACCGCGACAATGACCCGAGGCATGGTGCTGCTGTTCGCCTTCTGCTGCGGCGCCATTGTGGCCAACATCTACTACGCGCAACCGATCATCGGTCTGATCGCGCCGGACATCGGCCTGACCAACACCATGGCCAGCCTGATCGTTTCGCTGACCCAGATCGGCTATGCGCTGGGCCTATTTTTCCTGGTGCCGTTGGGCGATCTGCTGGAAAACCGTCGGTTGATGATCATCACCACGCTGGTGGCGATTGCCAGCCTGCTGGGCGCGGCGTTCACCGATCAGCCGAACGTGTTCTTGCTGATTTCACTGTTGGTGGGCTTCAGTTCCGTCTCGGTGCAAATCCTGATTCCACTGGCCGCACACCTGGCGCCGGAAGAGTCTCGCGGTCGCGTAGTCGGCGGGATCATGGGCGGTTTGTTGCTGGGGATTCTGCTGGCACGGCCGGTGTCCAGCGTGGTTGCCGACCATTTCGGCTGGCGCGCCATGTTTGTGATTGCTGCAGTGTTGATGGCTGCAATCAGCATCGTCCTGGCGGTGACCATCCCCAAGCGCCAGCCTGATCACAGTGCGTCCTACGGCCAATTGCTCGGTTCGTTGTGGACGCTGCTGCGCAAGCAGCCGGTGCTGCGTCAGCGGGCGTTTTATCAAGGTTGCATGTTCGCCACGTTCAGCCTGTTCTGGACCGCGGTGCCACTGGAGCTGGCGCGCAATCATGGCTTGTCGCAAACCCAGATCGCGATCTTCGCCCTGGTCGGGGCCATCGGCGCCATCGCCGCGCCCATCGCCGGTCGTCTGGCCGATGCCGGTCACACCCGCATCGCGTCATTGCTGGCGCTGCTGTTCGCCAGCCTGAGCTTTTTGCCTGCGTTCGTCCATCCGGTCTACAGCGTCATCGGTCTTGCCGTGACCGGTGTGGTCCTCGATTTCTGCGTGCAGATGAACATGGTCCTCGGCCAACGCGCGGTCTACGCCCTCGACGCCAAAAGCCGTAGCCGCTTGAATGCCCTGTACATGACCAGCATCTTCATCGGTGGCGCGTTCGGTTCTTCGGTGGCGAGTGCGGTGTATGAGCACGGCGGCTGGCTGTGGATCGTGATTGTTGGCAGTGCGTTTCCGCTATTGGCGTTGTTGCGGTTCTTGAGTGTTTCGCAGAAGGCTTCGCTGGCGACGGCTTAGTTTCAAAAGCTTCGCGAGGAGGCTCGCTCCTACAGTGATTTCTATAAGGACCATCGATGGACCGCCTCGGCGCAATGGAAACCTTCGTCTACGTGGTGGAAACCGGTTCGTTCTCCGCAGCGGCCCGGCGCCTGAATATCGGTCAGCCCGCCGTGTCGAAAACCATCGCGCAACTCGAATCGCGGCTGGCGGTGCGGCTACTGTTGCGTTCGACTCGTGGCCTGACGCCCACCGAGGCCGGGCTGGCGTTTTTCGAGCGGGCCAAGCGCGCCATCGAAGAAGCCGATGAGGCCGACAACGCGGCGCGTGGTGCCGCCAGCGGGTTGAGCGGAAACCTGCGGATCTGCGCCGCCGTAACCTTCGGCCGAATGCATATCGTGCCGCATCTGGGGCCATTCCTTGAGCAGAACCCGGAGCTGAACATCGACCTGATGCTCGATGATCGCAACGTCAATCTGGTGGAAGAAGGCGTGGACGTCGCCCTGCGCATGGGCGCCCTGAGCGACTCCGGCCTCACCGCCCGCAAGATCGCCGAATGCCGGCGCGTGGTACTGGGCACGCCCGCGTACTTCGAAAAATACGGCGAACCCACCAGCCCCGCCGATCTGGGCGAGCATCAGGCAATCGTCTACACCCTCAGCGGCGGTGCCAACTGGCTGTTCAAGCAGGCTGATGAAGAACAACCCGTGATCATCAACGGCCGCATCCGCGTCAGCGCCGCCGAAGGTCTGCGTGCAGCCGTGCTGTCCCACCAAGGGTTGACCGTGGCATCCGAATGGATGTTCGCGCCGGAACTGGCCAGTGGCGCGGTCCGGGAAGTCATGAGCGAATGGACCCTGCCGAATCAGGACCTGTGGGCCGTGTTCCCCACCGGCAGAATGGCCAGCGCCAAGGCGCGGGCATTTGTGGAGTATGTGCGGGGGTTGTTGCTGAAAGAGGTTTGACAGAGCGTTAAGGGAAAATCAAAAGATCGCAGGCTACGCCAGCTCGTACATTTACCGCGTATGCAGGCAAATCTTCGACATACACGATCCTGTAGGAGCTGGCGTAGCCTGCGATCTTTTCCGCCCGAAATCCCTACAACCCCCACCCATCAAACCCGACACTGACATTGCCCGGCAACTCGCCGCGATGCTCCATCAACCACGCATCAAACGTATGCCCGACATGCGTCAACACCGCCAACGCCGGTTGCAGTTCTTCAATGCACCGCAAGGCCAGGTTCAGGTCGTTGTGATTTCGCGGGGCCAGGGGTTGCGGTGGCATCGAGCAGTCGAGCACCAGCAGGTCCAGCGGTTGACGTTGCAGAAACGCGGTGGTGTCCGATGGCAAACCGACGGTGTCAGTCAGGTAGGCGATTCGCCGACCTTCGCCTTCCAGCAGATAGCCGAGGGTCGGTTTGGAATGCAGTAACGGCAGCGCGGTGACATTCAGCGTGCCGAAAGAACGGGTTTCGAAAGCCTCGAACGGCTGGCTGAAATCAAGAATGCCGGGGTGTTTGTAGAGGTCAGCCAAACCTTCCGGGTCGACCGGGCCGTGCACCGGGATCACCAGTCCCTGGCCCCAGCGCAAGTGCAGCAGACCCTGGGCGTGATCGGCGTGGTAGTGGGTCTGGAAAATACCGTTGAAGCTGCGCGGCGGGAAGCGTTCGCACAGGTCGGGCAAGCCACTATCGATCAACCAGCGCTGATCGCCGCATTCGATCAACGCGCTACAGGGCAGACGCTGCAAGCGCTCATCGTAGCGTGCAGCATCGCAGGCGACACATTCGCAGCCGTAGACCGGGACTTGCCGGGCATCACCGGTGCCCAGCAACGTCAGGCGCATGGCGCTTGCTCGTCAATGCACGCCAGCAAGCGTTCGACCGTGCTCTCCAGCGGCCCGGAGTTGTCGAGCAGGTGCAGCGCCGGGTCGTTGTCCGCCAGCAAGCGTTCAGTGAAACGGGCATTGCGCGCCAGCCGCTGATCGATCTCGATCAGCGATTCACGCCCACGCGCCAGCAGACGCTGGCGCAACACCGCTTGATCCACCGTCAGCAGCAACACCAACACGTTCGGATAGCGCAGGCGAGTGTTCTGCAAATGCCCTCGCGAGCCGTTGACCAACACGTCCTGTCCGGCGGCCAGCCAATCATCGATTTCCTGCGGGATGCCATAGGACAACCCATTGGCATGCCAGCTCAGAGCAAACGCGCCCTGAGCCTCCATGTCGGCGAACTGCTGCGCACTGACGCCCAACGCCGCCTCGCCCACCGCTTCCGCCGAGCGGGTGATGACCCGCCGCACGATGCGGCAGCCGCGTTCGGCCAACCGCTCTCGCGCGGCATCGAGCAGGCTGTCCTTGCCCGAACCCGAAGGCCCGATGAGATAGATCAACCTGCCTGCCATCAAAACACCCTCTTCGCTTGTCGCCATACTTGCTGGACCACCGGCAAACCGTCCTGACTGCGCGCCTGTATCAGGTCGGCGCGCAAACCCGGGGCAATCTCACCGCGATCATTGAGACCTGCGGCCCGGGCCGGGTTCAGGCTGACCATGCGCACCGCTTCGGCCAAGCCGATCCGCTCGCTCTGCGCCGCCAGGGCGAACGCCGATTGCAGCAGGCTCGCCGGGTAGTAGTCGCTGGACAGGATATCCAGCAAGCCTTCGGCGGCCAGATCTGCGGCGGCCACGTTACCCGAGTGCGAACCGCCGCGCACGATGTTCGGTGCGCCCATCAAAACCTTCATGCCGTTGTCCTGGCACCCGCGCGCCGCTTCGACGGTGGTCGGGAACTCGGCGATGGTCATGCCGTAGCGCGCCGACTCCTCGACGTGGGCCAGGGTCGCGTCATCATGACTGGCCACCGACAGGCCAAGGGCCAGACAGTGCTCGACGATTGCCGCACGGTAACGGTCGCTGTAGGTACGCGAGTTGGCCATTTGCAGCGTGATGAATTCATCCATCTGCGTGGTGGTCAGGTGGTATTTGCCCATGTAGTACTCACGGTACTTGGATTCCAGCACGAACTGGCGCTGACCCGGCGAGTGGTCCATCACCGACACCAGTTGCACCAGCGGGTTTTCCACCAGATCGCGAAACACGGTGAGGGTGTCCGGGTGGCACAACTCGCAGCGTAGGTGCAGGCGGTGTTCGGCGCGGGTCAGCCCGGCGTCGGATGCCTTGGAAATCGCCTCCAGCATCGCCGGCAGTTTCTGCATGCGATTGCCCTTGGGGTTCACGTCGCCGATGGACACCGCGTCAAACACCGTGGTGATACCGGCCGCGATGATCTGCGCATCGTGGCTGAGCACTGCCGGGACCGACGGCCAGTCGACGCCGGGACGCGGGGTCATGTGGCGTTCCAGGTTATCGGTGTGCAACTCCACCAGACCCGGCAACAGGTAATCGCCATTTAGATCCAGCGCCTGGGGCAAGCGGCTCGGACCTTCGGCGACTTCGGCGATCAACCCGTCGCGCAGCACCACAGTGCCGTAGAACACGCGGTCAGCGGTGACCAGTTGGGCATTGCTGAGGATCTGTTCAACGGACATCGGCGTATTCCTTTTCGGTCACAGCGGCGGGCGTCATGTCGAGATGGCGGTCGGCAACCGCTTCTCGGGCGACACGATCATGGAAGATGCCGATCAGCGCGGCACCGGCGACTTTTGCTTCATTCATCAGTTCCAGCACCACCTGACGATTGTTGTCGTCGAGGGAGGCTGTCGGTTCGTCGAGCAACATCACCGGCCACGCGACCATGAAGCCACGGGCGATGTTGACCCGTTGTTGCTCGCCACCAGAGAAGGTGCCGGGCGCCAGTTGCCACAGGCGTTGCGGAATGTTCAGGCGAGTGAGCAGCAACTCGGCACGCGATTGCGCCAGGTGTTTCGACCAGCCACGGGCCAGCGCCGGCTCCATCACCACGTCCAGGCACGCCACACGCGGGATCACCCGCAGGAACTGGCTGACATAGCCGAGCGTGCGCTGACGCACTTGCAGAATGTCCCGGGGTTCGGCGCCCACCAGCTCCAGCCACTGGCCGTCATGCTGCACACGAATGCTGCCGCCCGCCGGCAGATAGTTGCCATACAAGGTGCGCAGCAAGGTGCTTTTACCCGCGCCGGACTGGCCGTGCAGCACCAGGCATTCACCGCCCGCCACACTGAAATCCATCCCGCGCAACACGTTGAGGACCACGCCGTTCTGCTGATGCAGGGTGAAGGTTTTCGAGAGGTCACGGACCTCGATCAAGGTATTCATCGCTCGGTTTCCACAGTTGGACGGGGCTTCACGGCTGCAACACCGAAGACACCAGCAGTTGCGAATAAGGGTGCTGCGGATCGTCGAGGATCTGGTCGGTCAGGCCGGTTTCCACCACCCGCGACCGGCGCATCACCATCAAGCGGTCGGCCAGCAACCGCGCCACCGCCAGGTCGTGGGTGACGATCACCACCGCCAGGTCCAGCTCCCGCACCAGGCCGCGCAACAGGTCTAGCAAGCGCGCCTGCACCGACACATCGAGGCCACCGGTCGGTTCGTCCATGAACACCAGACGCGGGCTCGACACCAGGTTGCGGGCGATTTGCAGGCGCTGCTGCATGCCGCCGGAAAAAGTCCGCGGCAAGTCATCGATGCGCTGCGGATCGATTTCCACCTGGCTCAGCCAGTCGAGCCCGGCCCCGCGCAACTGTTGGTAATTGCGTACGCCTTGGGCCATCAGGCGTTCGCCGATGTTGGCGCCAGCCGACACGCCCATGCGCAAACCGTCACGCGGGTTCTGTTCGACGAAGCCCCATTCAGTGCGCAGCAAGGTGCGGCGCTCGGCTTCGCTGGCGCTGTACAGGTCCAGCCATCGGTCCTGTTTGTCGCGGTAGCCGATGCGGCCGTTCTGCGGTGGCAGGCGTCCGCTGAGCAACGAGAGCAAGGTCGACTTACCCGACCCGGACTCACCGACAATCCCCAGTACTTCACCGGGGTACAAATCGAAACTGACGTCCTGACAGCCCTTTTCCGGCCCGTACAACAGCGACAAATCACGCACTTGCAGCAAGGGTTCGGTGGACACGGACAGATCGTTTTTCAGCGCCTGGTTCATTGGCCCTGCTCCTGCTGGCTGACGCGCTGGGCGCAGTAATAAGTGTCGGAACAGACAAAGCTCTGGGTGCCGGCGTCGTCGAGGATCAGCTCGTCGAGGAACGATTCACGGCTGCCGCAGATGGCGCAGCACTCTTCCCATTTCTGCGCTTCGAACGGGTGATCCTCGAAGTCGAGACTGGTGACTCGGGTAAACGGCGGCACCGCGTACAGACGCTTTTCCCGGCCAGCACCGAACAGCATCAGTGCCGGGCTCATGTCGAGTTTCGGGTTGTCGAATTTCGGGATCGGCGACGGGTCCATCACGTAGCGCTCGTCGACCATCACCGGGTAGGCATAGGCCGTGGCGATGTGGCCGAAGGTGGCGATGTCTTCGTAGAGTTTGACGTGCATGACCCCGTAATCGTTGAGGGCGTGCATGGTCCGCGTCTCGACTTCCGACGGTTCGATAAAGCGCAGCGGCTCGGGAATCGGCACTTGATAGACCATGATCTGGTCGGCGTGCAGCGGCGTTTCCGGGATGCGGTGACGGGTCTGGATCACCGTTGCGTCCGGCGTATTTTCGGTCGTTGCGACGCCAGCGGTGCGGGCGAAGAAGCGGCGGATCGACACGGCGTTGGTGGTGTCGTCCGCGCCCTGGTCGATGACCTTGAGCACGTCATCGTCACCCAGAATCGCGGCGGTCAATTGCATGCCACCAGTGCCCCAGCCGTAAGGCAGCGGCATCTCGCGACCGCCGAACGGCACTTGGTAACCGGGGATCGCCACGGCCTTGAGCAAGGCGCGGCGGATCATGCGTTTGGTCTGTTCATCGAGGTAGGCGAAGTTGTACGCCGCGTCGCGGACCGGCGCTTGAGTCAGGTCATTCATGGTTGCTGCCCTCGGCCGGCTTGCGCAGTTTGCGGATCAGTTCCAGTTCGGCCTGGAAGTCCACGTAGTGAGGTAATTTGAGGTGCGAGACAAAACCGGAGGCTTCGACGTTGTCGCAGTGCATCAGCACGAATTCTTCTTGCTGCGCCGGGGACACGATCTCTTCGTTGTACTCGTCGGCGCGCAACGCTCGGTCGACCAGCGCCATGCCCATGGCCTTGCGCTCGGCGTGTCCAAAGGCCAGGCCGTAGCCGCGAGTGAACTGCGCCAGCTCCGTGGCCGAGCCGACGAACTGGTTGACCATCTCGCACTCGGTGACTTCGATGCTGCCCAGGTTGATCGGGAACCCCAGCTCTTCGGGCTCGATCCACACCTCGACTTCGCCGATGCGAATTTCCCCGGCGAACGGGTGATTGCGGCCGTAACCGCGTTGGGTCGAGTAACCCAGCGCCAACAGGAAACCTTCGTCGCCACGGGCCAGGGCTTGCAGGCGCTGGGCACGATTAGCGGGCAATTCCAGTGGATCGCGGGTGATGTCCGCCACCGCTTCGCCGTTGTCGGACTCGTTCTTGATCAAGCCTTCCTTGGCCAGCAAACCGAGGACCCGAGGGCACGGTTCAAGACTGGCGTTCGGGGTGGTTTGCGGCCCCGGATACTCACCTTCGGCGAGCAGCGCGAAGTCCAGCAAGCGATGGGTGTAATCGAAGGTCGGCCCCAGCAGTTGCCCGCCGGGCACGTCCTTGAAAGTGGCGGACAAGCGCCGACTGAGTTGCATGTTCTGCGTGTCGATCGGCAGGCTCGGGCCGAAGCGCGGCAACGTGGTGCGGTAGGCACGCAGCAGGAAGATCGCTTCGACCAGATCCCCCGCCGCTTGCTTGATCGCCAGTGCAGCAAGCTCTTCGTCGTACAGCGAGCCTTCGCTCATCACACGCGCCACCGCCAGCGGCAGTTGCTGACGGATCTGCTCAACGCTCAGCTCAGTGACCGAGGTATCGCCCCGGCGTTTTTTCGCCAGTAGACGGTGGGCATTATCGATGGCCTGTTCGCCACCCTTGACGGCTACGTACATCAGGCACGCTCCTCTGCGATACGAGTACTGCGCGGCAAACCGATCAGGTCATGGCCGGCAGCGAAAAACAGGTCCAGGCCCCGGGGAAATTCGATGCGGCGTTCACGCTCTCGCCAGAAGCCATCGGCCACCGGCAACGCCACATCGTGTTCGCTTTCGATCCCCGGCCCGCGCCACTTCAGCCCTGCCCCGCCGTCGAGGCTTGGCAGTTGAACCAGCAAGGTGCAGGACTGATCCGGGTAGCGATCGTTGCCATGATCGAAGCCGCTCAGGTCGAGCAGATCGTCGGCCGCAAGCAAGGCAAACCGCGCGTCTTCACGCTTGGCGGTCAGCGGGCAGCCACAGTGGAACGCCAGGTT
Source organism: Pseudomonas sp. NFX98 (assembly GCF_047784845.1). Classification (NCBI taxonomy): domain Bacteria; kingdom Pseudomonadati; phylum Pseudomonadota; class Gammaproteobacteria; order Pseudomonadales; family Pseudomonadaceae; genus Pseudomonas; species Pseudomonas sp. NFX98. The sequence goes on from NZ_JBLNNF010000022.1 coordinate 116,455, forward strand.
GGCGCGAATCAGCGGCGTGTCGAAGGACGGCGCCAGCCACAGCGACGTGTCGACATCCAGCAGTGCCAGGCACAGTGCATAAGTCGCAGGCTCCAGCCCTTCGAGGCTCGGCGTGGCTTGCAATGTCTGGATCAGACCGGGACCGGCGAGTGCCTTCATAGCCGCGCGAAAAGCGCGCTGGGCATCCAGCACCGGGTCGGCGAACGCCGGTTGCAACAGCTGTGCGCTCATCAGTTTTCTCCTCGCACGAGGGTGAAGAATTCGACTTTGGTGGCGGCGGTTTCCGCCTCTTTCTGTGCCCGGCGCTCGGCCTGGGCAGTCGCCAGTGGCGTAATCATTTCCGTCAGCCAGTGACGCTGTTGCGCGCCTTGCAAATGCGCGTCGGCCAGCGCCGCGAGTTCGGCGTGGACCTTGTCGCGGCCCGCCAGATAGCTGTAGCCGGTGCGGCCATCGGCCAGGCGCACAACACAGCGAGTCACGCTCATTTCGCCGACGTTGAACGGCGCGCCATTGCCGCCCATGCGACCGCGAACCAGGGTCATGCCGATTTCCGGGGCGCGGATCAGTTGGTATTCGATGTCGCGCAGTGCGTCTTCGAAGGGCTGCAATTCACTGCGACGAGCGCGGGCCAGCACGCCGATCCAGTGCTGCCGCTCGGTGTGAGGAACAGGGTTTTGCATTGCGTTCTCCATCAGGTAACGACCTGGTACTGGAAGCGATCCGAACGGCTGGTGGACTGGGCCAGCTCCACCGCACGGCCGTCGCGATCGCGGGAAAGGGTGAACACACTCAGCGCCGGCAAATGCCGGGGCATCATCAAAAGCGCGGCTTCTTCGCGGTTGGGCAAACGGGCGCCGATCAGGCTTTGGGTACGGGTCAGCGGCATGTCCCGTTCGCTGAGGTACTGGCGCAACGAGCCGCCGGTGTAGTCCGCCAGCAGCGGCGCGTGACTGGCGCAGTAGCGATGGCGGATCAGGCTGACCGGCTGGCCGTCGAGCTTGCGCAAAGTCTGCAATTCGATCATCGGCGCCATCTCGGCAATGCCCAGATGCTGCGCCTCTTCACGGCTGGCAAAGCAGTAGCGACGCTTGAGCAGCATCGCCTCGACGCCATGCCCCTGGGCTGACAGCGACTGGCTGTAGGCACTGTCGGCGGCCATCGGATAAATCAGCGGGCGCTCCAGCACTTGCGTACCTTTGCCCTGGCGGCGCAACAGGCTGCCCTCGAACACCAGCTCATCGATGGCGCGGCGCAAGGTGTGACGGTTGACGCCGAAGCGCTCGGCCAACTGCACTTCCGCCGGCAGGAAATCTCCGGCGCAGTAGTCACCCAATTCACGACGCAGGATGTCGGCGAGTTCGCGGTACACCGGCTCATCTTGTCTAGACAACTGCATGCTTTAAAAAAGCGCCCGCAGGCACCCCTCCGAAAATCAGATGAACTGCTTGCGCAGGCGTTGCGAGAGGATGTCGATCAGGCTGACGACAACGATGATCACCAGCAAAACAGCGCACGTTTGAACGAACTGAAAGGCGCGGATGTTCTCCCACAGGATCACGCCGATCCCGCCCGCACCGACCATCCCCACCACCGTCGCCGAGCGCACGTTGGCTTCAAAACGGTAGAGCGCATACGAAACCCACAGCGGCATCACTTGCGGTATCACGCCGTAGATCACCTCTTGCAGGGCACTGGCGCCGGTAGCACGAACGCCTTCGACCGGGCCTGGATCAATCGCTTCCACGGCTTCGGCGAACAGCTTGGCGAGTACGCCGGTGGTGCTGATCCACAGTGCCAGGACACCGGCAAACGGCCCGAGGCCGACGGCCACCACGAACAACATGGCGAAGACCATTTCGTTGATCGAACGGAAAGCGTCCATCACCCGGCGCAGCGGCTGGTGAATCCACCAGGGCGTGATGTTTTCCGAGCAGAGAATGCCCAGCGGCACCGAGCAGACAATCGCCAGCACCGTGCCCCACAAGGCGATTTGTACGGTGACGATCATTTCCTTGAGGTACGAGCGCCATTCATGAAAGTCCGGCGGAAAGAAATCCGCGGCGAATGTCGCCATGTTTCCCGAGTCGCGGTACAGCGCCATCGGATTCATTTCAGCGCCGTGCCAGGCCCAGGCCAGCAGGACCAGAAACAGGCCCCAACCGGCGTATTGCGGCCAGGTACGCTTGCCGACAGCTTCAGCGTGCAGAGTGGTCATGAGGGTTCTCTGAAAAGCGTTTTAAGAGGTGTGACACATCGGTAATGCCTGATGCAAAAACCTGTGGGAGCGAGCTTGCTCGCGATAGCGGTGAAACAGTCGACATCCATGTTGAATGTGCCGACGTCATCGCGAGCAAGCTCGCTCCCACGTTTACCGCGTCATGGATCAACCGGCGTTGGCGGTCTTGTTCTCGCTCTTCTCGAGCAAGGTGATGCGCTCTTGCAGCTTGGCCAGCTCGGCATCGATGTCGGCCAGCTTCTTGGTCTTGTCGGCGGCTTCAAGCTTGGTGTCGGCGCTGATGGTGGTGCGTTGCTTGAACAGTTCCAGCTGACGGATCGGCAGCAACTGGTCGTCGCTCGACTTCAAGAACTTGCCCAACTGCATGCCCTTGAGCACCGCTTTCTCTTCGTCGGTGTCGCCGTAGCTAAAGATGAAATCGCGGATCTTGGTTTTCTCGCTGTCACTCAGCGCCTTGCTCCACACCAACGGGTCGGCCGGGATCAGCGGCGACTTCCAGATCACTTTCAGCAGTGCGGCTTTATCAGGCTGGGTGACTTCCAGGCGATCCCAGCTTTCGGTGTTGAAGGTCGCCACATCCAGCTGCCCCTTGGCCACGCTCAAGGCGTTGACTTCATGGCTGGAGTTGAGCGTGCGCTTGAACGCAGTGGCGGCATCGACGTGGTTCTTGGCGAACACGTAATAGCCCGGCACCAGGTAGCCCGAAGTGGAGTTCGGATCACCGTTACCGAAGGTCAGGTTCTTGGCGTTTTTCAACATGTCGTCAACGGAGTTGATCGGGCTGTCCTTACGCGCGATCAACACGCTCCAGTAACCGGCAGCGCCACTGGCGGCAGCGGTCTGGGCGAAGATTTCGCCGTTGGAACGGTCCACGGCTTCGATGGCAGCCTTATTGCCCAACCAGGCGACGTCGACCTTGTTGAAGCGCATGCCCTGGATCAGGCCGGCATAATCAGAGGCGAACGTGGCGTTGATCTTCAGGCCGGTTTGCTTCTGCATGTCATCCAGAAACGGCTGCCAGATGCTCTTGAGGTTTTGCGAGGATTCGGTGGACATGATGCCGAAGTTGATGGCTTTTTCTTCAGCCTGGGCGGTGCCCATCACACAGCTGGCGAGCAGTGCTGCACCAGCAAAAACACGACCGATACGGTTCAACATGGAAAGGTTTCCTGAGGGTGAACGGTTGGGAAATTCGGGAGTTGTCACGCGCGCGCCATCACTAGCCGGGGCACGGCTTCGACTGGGCGAAGCTGGTCGGAACACATCAGGCTGGTGTCGATGTCGGCACCATACAAATCGTTGAGGAACTGCCCGCTCAGCTCGGCAGCGCGACCATCGAAATGAATCCGCCCGCCCTTGAGCGCAACGGCGCGCGGGCAATAGCGGGTGGCGTAGTCGACTTGATGCAGGGTCACGACCACGGTCTTGCCGTCGCGGCGGTTGATGTCGGCAAGGATCTCCATGACCTTGCGCGCCGACTCGGGGTCGAGCGAGGCGATCGGCTCATCCGCCAGAATCACTTCGGCACGCTGGGTCAATGCGCGGGCAATCGCCACGCGCTGCTGCTGACCGCCGGACAGGGTCGAGGCCCGTTGCGCCGCCAGATCGGCGAGGCCGACGCGGTCCAGGGATTCCAGGGCGAACTGTTTTTCTTCGGCGTTGAACAGGCACAAGTTGCCACGCCAGCGCGGCATGCGCCCCAGGCAACCAAGCAGCACGTTGTCGAGTACGCTCAGGCGATTGACCAGGTTGAACTGCTGGAAGATATAGCCGATGTCGGCCCGCAGGCGGCGCACCTTGCCGTTGAGCCGCCCGCTCGCCTGCACTTCCCGCCCCAGCACCTTGACGCTGCCGCCGTTGTTTTTATCGCAACAGGCCAGGCCCGCGAGGTGGCGCAGCAAGGTGGATTTACCGGAGCCGGACGCGCCGATCAGCGCGACCATCTCACCGGCCGCGATGGTCAGTTCGAGGTCGACCAGTGCGGTTTTACGCGCAAAGGTCTTGTTCAGATGATCGACATGGATAGCTGCGTTCATGGGCTTCTCTGTCTGGTTGAACAGCCGTCCGTGGCTGTATTGGAGTTCAACCGACTTTAGGCACCGGGCATGTCAGGCCTATGACTTGCACAAGTCGCTGGTGTAACTATTTGATGAAGGTTTTGTGAAAGGTTGAGCCTGTGCGCTCCGGTTTTACACAGATACTGTGCCTGCTGAAGATCCCTGTGGGAGCCAGCCTGCTGGCGATTTTTTTTGAGGGTGTACATATCCATTCCTGCGGTAACGGCCGCTGGCGGTTTCGCTCTTACAGCGAGTCCCTTTTTCAAACGCCAAAAAGGAACCAAAAGGCTTTGCCCCGGCGTACGGCACCTCGCTGAGGCTCGGTGTTCCCTCGCTACGGTGTCCATCAGGGGGC